>JBARIB010000491.1:0-3632 GCA_049799535.1 Allostellaceae bacterium
CAGTTTGTGAGGCGAAACCGGCGCGGTTTTGTTACGCGGATTGGAAGGGTTGCCCCAGATTGCCGATTATGGCGTCTGCTGAGGAACAGATACTCAGGCACTTCGTAAAATCGGCCGAGCAACGACATTCGCGTTAGCAACACGCCGTCGGCATTAACATAGATCCCCTGTGGCGGAATCCGGCGAAGCGCGGACATCCGCATCACACCATAGATCTGGTAGCATTGGTCGCCACCCGTGTGCAGCATTTCGTGGAAGCGGGCTACAGGGTCGTCATAATCAGTCCGCATTGGCGTGACATAGTTACTTGTGAAGTTACTGTGTTCATCGACCTCCTTTGTTTTTGTGTGGACCAGCACACAATCCGGATCGCTCTCGAGAACCTCAACACATCGCCGCAGGAAGTCTGGCTCTATTAGGTCATCGACGGCGGCCCACTTGAAATATTTCCTAGTGCACTGAATCAAACGGATGCTGCAGGGCAGCGGTCAAGTTTTGCCAGAATGGCCTCGGCGGATTGGGTCCAGACGAACGGCTTGGGGCTGACATTGTGCTCGGCGAGATAAACGTTGATGGCAGCCTGCAGATCGGCGATCGAGCGGAAGACGCCGCGGCGGATGCGCTGCCGCGTCATCTTGGAGAAGAAGTTCTCGACCGCGTTGAGCCAGGAGGCCGAAGTCGGGGTGAAGTGAAAGATCCAGCGCGGATGGCGCGCCAGCCAAGCCAGCACCTTGGGATGCTTGTGGGTGGCATAGTTGTCGAGCACCGTGTGGATCAGCTTGCCGGCCGGGACCTGACGCTCGACGGCGTTGAGAAAGCGGATAAATTCGATATGGCGGTGGCGCTGCATGCAGCGGCCGATCACGGTGCCGTCGAGCACGCTGAGGGCGGCGAACAGGGTGGTGGTGCCGTGCCGCTTGTAGTCGCTTTTGCCGGCGAAATATAAGCAGGAGCCCCGCGCCGATCGCAGGCTTGGGCTGCTTCCGCCCACCGGTGACGGGTACGAGGCAGTTCCGCAGAGCAGGTGACGCTTGCGCGGCCGATTGCGGTCGGCCGCGATCGCCGACAACTGCTCGCGCTGCGTAGCGCTCAAAACCACGCATACTTGTTGTGCCATGGCCCCCATCCCCCAAGCCATGCCCACTATTGCACACCCTCACGCGTTTGCGAATCCTCTGAATGACTCTGAACACTAGCCACCGACTTTCCCTGGTCAGTCACTGCGCAGTGCTCAAATACCGCGCGTTCTCTTAATATTGCGCCAGTTGCCGGAATTAATTTGGCCTTGGTACTCGAGCCGAGCGAATAAACGAGGTTCACTGACCCCTTGGGGCAAGACGATGCGCAACTTTGTTCGGGGTTCCCCTCAGGACATAACCGGCCCAATAGCGGCACTTCGCGGCTCACGCCGACGTAGCACAAAGGGTCATCACATCGGCTTGTTCTGACCCGCCGCTATCATCTCTGCCACGACATTTCGTGCAACCTGCCGCAACAGTCGCCTGTCTTCTTCCGCAGTCGCGGCGTTTGGAATGCCCGATACGACATGGTCGTGACCAAAGGTCGCTGTGACTTGGCCATTTTGCACGTCAATTGGTCCAGGATCATCGCCGCGCTCTACGGCCCGGATGCCGCGCCTCACCAAATTGCGCAGCATCGTGACGCCGCGGTCCGTCGAGGCCAGGTGCTCGAGGCCGTGCCGCGCGACGCCGCCATGGATGCTCCCCTGCGCGTCATAATCCCCCGGGATGCGCTGCCGTTCCTCATAAGATCGCCGCAGCCATATTCTCCGTCATCGGGGTCACCTTCGCGGTGCTCCTGGCATTCGTGGCCATGCTGGCCTGGGACGGTTTCAACAAGGCGAAGGCGGCCAGTTATGCAGAAGCTGCGCTGGTCCTCGACGTCTACAATGCCTCGATCGGCTTTGCCGACCCTGAGATGTCGGCGATGCGCGACGACATCATTGGCTATCTCGAGACAGTGGTGAGGGTCGAGTGGCCGGCGCACGCTGAAGGCCAAGTCATCGACAGGGGTGGGGCTTACCTGCAGAAGCTGAACCGCCTAGCCAGCGGTCTCAAACCCACTGGTGTCGCCGATGGCAACCTGCATGCGCAATTATTGCAATCGCTCAGCCGACTGTGGGATGCGAGAGAGCAGCGGTTGCTGGCCGCCGAGACTACTATTCCCGCGGTGGTCTGGATCGTAACCCTGGTCGGCGGCGCTCTTACGATTGCTTTCGGCTCATTTCTCGGCGTCCCGAGCCTCGGCATGCATCTCGCGATGTCCGCCACGCTGGCGATTTCTGGAGTGCTGGTGGTGATCCTGATTATTGCGCTCAGCAACCCATTCCGCGGCGACTTTCGGGTATCGACACTGCCGTTCGACCGCGTGTTAGCGCAGATTGAGGCATCTGCAACACAACCCTGAGTGGGACCTCATCTCTCTACGTTAACGAGCAATTAGCCGTTCGGATCGCGCGACCAGTCGTGGGCGTGGATCGCGCGGGTGAAAGCCAACACCGCGGGCGAAAACCGCCGACCGGCCATCGAGACGAGTGAGACGACGCGAACGACTTCCGGTTCGCTGACAGGCTGGGTCCGCACGCCAGGGATGGTAGGCGAAAACTCCGGCAGAAAGCAGACGCCGAAGCCGGCCGCGACCATCATCTGGATCCAGTCTTCTCGTTCGCTCTGAAAACCGACCCGCGCCGCAAGCCCTTGCTCGCGCAGCCGCTCGACGAGATAGTCGCGGTATTCGCAATTGATCCGCCGCAAATAGGTCTCGCCGGCGACATCAGTGATCTGAACGCGGTTCTGCTGCTCTAAGCGGTGACCGGTCGGGAAGGCGATGCAGAACCGTTCGCGATAGAGCGGCAATACCTCGAGTCGCTCGTTAAACGGCTCGGGCTGCGCCATCACCGCGAGATCGAGCTCGCCTTGCAGCAGCAGTTCCGAGAGCCGCCTCGGCACGCCCTCGACGAGGGTGATTTCGCATCCCGAATTGGCGCCATGGAAATGCGCAAGAAAACCCATGAAGCGGGCCGGACCAACAGTGCACATGACGCCGAGACGGATCTCGGCCTCCTGCAGGCTGAGAAACCGCTTCGCCGTCGATTTCGCGGCATCGGCATCTGCATAGAGCTGGCGCAAATGCGGCTCGATCAACCGGCCAAAATCTGTCAGATGCGTCAGCTTGCGCTCGCGCCGCAGTAACAGTCCTCCCAACTCCTCTTCAAGCTGTTGGATGGCGCGCGTCAGCGCCGGCTGCGAGACGTGGCATTGTTCGGCCGCGCGCGTGAAATTCAGCGAGTCGGCGACGGCCAGAAAGTAGCGGATCTGGTGCATCTCCACGCGATCACCGTGCCCGCCTTCGCGTTGCGGCGCAAGGTCCCCCCAGGATTGGCGCTTGCTGTTCATAGGCGGTGCGCATCGAATCGATCGCAAAACGGTATTTCACCCCGGCTGTGCCGGATCGCTACATCCTTCCCGTCGCAACAAAGGACAATGCGATGGACGGGTTGATCGAGCGTTTTGCAAAAGTGGAGCCTGTCTCTGTTTCAGTCGCCAGCCGACGCCCGCGAGTGGTGATCATTGGCGCCGGCTTCGGTGGGCTGACGGCAGCGATGCGTCTGA
>JBARIB010000492.1:0-1811 GCA_049799535.1 Allostellaceae bacterium
AAAGGTGAAATAACGAGATTCGACTCTACACCCGGAAGAACCCGCCGCGGGTTTTGCGCCCGGTGCGGGTCAACTTTGACCTGTGAAAGCGCGCGATTGCCAACCGAAACGCATTTCTATGTCGGCGCATTCGATCGCGCGGCCGAACTTCAGCCGACGCGGCACGTATTCCCTGAGGAGCACCTACCTTGGGTACACATGGATGAGCGCGCAACCTGAAACGAGATCGCGCGCTCAGTTATCCTCTATTTCGGTTTGTGTGCCAGAAAGGCGTAGTCTCGCGGTTGTTCCAGTAATAGGCGGCGCTGCTCGGGCCGCGAGCAAAAATCCAAAGACGGCCTGTCAGTCTCGCTTCATCCGTGCGCCGCGCGAGCGTGCGGAGGTGTCCGCATTGGCCGAGGGCGGGTACCACTGCTGATCGCGATTTTCGAGCCGACCGGCACGGCGATGGCGGTGCAGCACTATACCCAGGTGATTTGGCCGGACCGTCATCTCGAATTCTTGTGAGAGATACTCGCGAATTTCTTGGGCGGTGGCGCCCCCGCCATGCGCTTGCACGGCTCTCAGTGCAGCATCGCTCAGCGACAGCGTCTGTTGACCGCCGGGCACCGCACTGGCCGGCACGAAGCCGCCGTAAACAACGCTCTCGGCGCACGGCGATCCCTCACCCTGTTGTGCCCCGCCATCTGCTTTCGGGTCATGGAACAACAAGCGAATTTCACAGTCCAATGCGCCCAGCGCGGCCGCCAGGCTCGTGAGCTTCGAGGAGCGCTTCGGGTCAATCAGGCGCGCCGCCTGGTGCCAGTCCATGCCAAGCCGCTCGGCAAGATCGGCAACCGTCATGTCGCGCCGGTGCAGTGCTTCGTAGAGGGCCGCCTTCAGGGCAATGGTTGGATCCGGTGAGATGAGATACTGACCGGACGCGAGTGGCCCAGGGGCGGGGATCTCTTCGCCGTCGACTATGCGGCTGGCGAGCGCTTCGGAGAGACAATCAGCCGCCTCGCGCAGCGCTTCAGCTTCATCGGCGCCATCCGTCAAGGCTTCGGGCAGAGTGGGAAAATGCACGACGAGACGCCCATCCGCATCGGGCTCCAATGTCGCGGGATAGCTGTAAGCCACCATCGTGGGTGTGTCCCTTCTACTCGTCGAGATCGTTCCGGCTCAGCCCGAGCTGGGCGAGCATATCGTGCAACAGACCGGTGCCGATTTCCTTGCCCAGATCCTTGAGCGTCGTCTTGCGGCTCCCGTAATGCAGCGTCCCGTGACTGCCCTTGCCGTGGCGCGGGTCGAAACCGACCGCAATGCCGCGCGTCCGCCCGAGCCGTTTGATCCGGCGCAGGAACGCGTTCCCGGTCATCAGCCGGTCATGTGGGACATTTTTGTCCGATTACAAGAAAACTGACGCCGATGTGGAAACTGGTTTTCGCCGCAGTCGCACCGGGTGGCCGCGTCGCGATTTTGCAGAAATCACAACTTCGCTAAGAAATCGGGGCATTGAAATCGTTAAAACTTTCCTGTTGCATAATATACGTGCGAAATGCTTCACGCAGAAACGCCCTTACTTGAAATTCCACTCGACGAAGGGGTTGTTCAGAGTGGCCCAGTTTGGTCGGTATATCTATACCCCCGCCCCTTGCGGGGAGAGGGTCGGAGTGACGGGCCTTATCTTGACGCCTGCTCGCGCAGCTTGAAGCGCTGGATTTTGCCGGTCGCGGTCTTTGGCAATTCGTCGATGAAGGCAATCCAGCGCGGGCATTTGAATGGCGCTAGCCTGCCGCTTGCGTGCTCGTGTAAAGCCTGGGCCAATTCGT
>JBARIB010000493.1:0-12937 GCA_049799535.1 Allostellaceae bacterium
TTTCTGATTTGCGCGCATAGTGCGCGTCTTCGACGCAACGATAGGAGAAGCTGCGGCTAAACCCCTCCTCGGGCGTCCAGCAATCGAAGGCGAAGCCCCCTTCCCTTGTTAACACAGGTCCAACAACGGCATGCATGGCGGCCTCCTCTCCGCAAATGCCGGTTCAGCCTTGAGATGGAGTGGTTTGGAACGACGGCAGTGGGGCAGGTTCGTGCCCTGCACTTTCCGAACTTGGCCCGGCCGGCGGTCGCGGCAGCGGCGGTATGCATTTCGCTACCAGGACCGTCAGATCGAGCATGCCCAGACCGATCGCAATCACAAGAAGCCAGGCGTTCAGCTGGCCAGCGATACGGTCGAGACGGAGCAGCTGCTGTTTCATCATGTCAGGCTCCGGTCCCCACCCAATCTCCTACGCACATCAAGATATACCAGCTATGCTGCGACGCAACATAAAAACTGGTAAATCTTTGTTAAAATGTGTGTTAATCATGTTGCGCTGCGGGTCGGCAGGTTGCGAACCCATTGCCGATAAGCCCGTCTGCCGATCTAGTGCCAATTACCATTGCGGATGCGAACCTCATCACACGGTCGGCTTTCACAGAAGGCAGACTTAACCCCATGGGGAAACTAATGCGAGTGAAGCACCTCACATACGAGCGCAAAAAGACATAGAGCCCCCAGGCGCGAGCCTTTATCGACGACAAGATCGAGATGATTCGGCGCGATCTTTATATGACGGAGGCCGAGAAGGCCGCTGCAATCGCCGAACCTCGAAGCGCGGCGTTGGAGCAGGCCGAGACGAGGGCCGATGGACGGCAGAGTTTATGAGCCGCCGTAAACCGGGATAACTGCCCCGCGGATTACACGGTTCGTCGGGGAGGCCAAGAAGACAATCGTTTCCGCAAGGTCCGCGGGCGCGACCCAACGCGAGTGATCCGCGCTCGGCATCGCCGCCCTGTTCGCGGGCGTGTCGAGGATCGAGGGCGCCACCGCGTTGACCCAGATCTGCTCGTCGATTAGCTCTTGCGCCAATGCCTGGGTTAGCGCAGCGACCGCGGATTTGGATGCCGTATAGCCGACCATGCCTGCCCCGAGCCGCGGCTCGAGCGCGGGCCGCGCCGAAACATTAACAACCCGACCTCCGTATGCGCCGCCGGGGCCAGGCGCTCGCCGGGACCGGATCGCCGCTACCGCCGCCGCCGAGCACAAAAAGCAAGACAGCGCGTTCATTTGGAATTGCGCAATAAAATCAGCGGCCGAAGTTTCGCCGATTGGCGACATAGCGAAACCCCCGGCGAGCTGAATGGAGGCCCATAGCGGCGGCAGGGCGCCGTAAAAGCGCCTCACTGCCGCTTCATCCGCGAGATCGATGCCGCGGGTAATGTGCACCTCCGGATCCGTTGCGTAAGGAAAGTCGTCGAGTTCGGCGGCGATCAGGTTGGGTAGGTGGCAAACGGCGTTCGCGGCGCGCAGCGCCGCAACCACGGCCCTGCCGAGAGCGCCTGTGCCGCCGGTGACGACCACGTGACTGCCCGACAAATCGACCATCGCGGCTCCCCTTTTTCGGTTCCGATTCCAGTATCAATCGATCCGCCGGTTAAAGACCCGCGGCACGGCTGCGCCAGCTTGCGGCATCTATTCGGTGTGAATGCCGGCCTCCTTGGCCACGCGGCGCCATCGCGGAATTTCCTCATGGATCAGCGAGGCCAGGATCGACGGCGGCCCGCCGACAGGCTCACCGCCGATCGAAGCAAAGCGCTTCTCGGTCTCTGGCTCATGGACAATGCGGTTCAATTCGGCGTTGAGCCGCGTGATCGCGGCCGCAGGCGTGCCTGCGGGTGCTAGAACCCCGTACCAACTCACCGCATGGAACCCGGGGAGCGTCTCAGCGATGGTTGGTAAATCAGGGGCGGCCGGATCGGGATGTCGGCCGCTGACGGCGAGCGCTCTCAGCCGGCCGTCGTGCACCTTCGGTATCGCGGTGAGAATGGGCGCCATCATGACCTGCGCCTCGCCGTTGACCACGGCGGCCAATGCGGCTGCGCCGCCATCATAAGGAGCATGGCCAACGTTGATCCCCGCCGTCAGTCTGAAAAGTTCGAAGGCCAGCTGGGTCGGGCCTCCGAGGCCGCCCGAGGCGTCAGTTAATTTGCCCGGATAGGTCTTGGCGTAGGCGATCAGCTCCTCGGTCGAGTCTATGGGTAGCGAGGGGTTCACAACCAGAACGTATTGCGCAGTTAGCAGCAGCGAGACCGGCGCGAAGGCCTGCTCGGTGTCGAAGGGGAGCGAGTTGTACGTGGCGGGGTGGATTACGAGCGAACTGGTGGCCAGCAGCAGCGTATAACCGTCGGGCGGCGCCTTGGCGACAGCATCGCTGCCGACAATTCCGTCGGCGCCGCTGCGGTAGTCGATGATCACCTGCTGCTCCAGGCGATTGCCGAGTTCCGGGCCGACGGCATTCGCCACGAGACTCGCTGGTCCGCCCGGCGGAAACGGCACGACGATATGGATTGGGCGATCGGGATAGCTGGCTGCGCCAGCGCTGACGGCGAAGACCACGGCAGCGAGCAAGAGGCAGAGCCGCGGTAAGGCTTTCATAGGCGTTCTCGCGATGACCTCGTATCGAGCTGTCGGCAATCTCGCGCGGGCTCGCGCTCGGCGCAAGATTTTGCGCCGGAGCGGTTCTTAGAACGAGAAGGCGTAGAGGCGCTCATCGGCACCGATATAGAGCCGATCGCCGCCGGCCAGTAAGCTTTGGAAATGTCGCAATCCGCTCATCGCATCGCCGGGCCGGCCGCCCGAGAACAGCGGCTCGCCGCTGTCACCTCGATACCCGTGCAGCCGCCCATCGCCTTCTGCACCGACAACCCAGACGACCGGGTTCGACTGACCATCGGTCGTCGTTACGATCGGCGAGCCCTCGCCGCTGAAAGCACCGCACCAGGCGGTGGCGAGCGCGGGCGGCGAGCCATTGCGAATCAGCAGCGCCGTGAGATTGTTATCGCGTCGCGGTGAGGGGCAATGCGCCCCTTGACCCTGAAAAGCTACCAGCGTGCCGTCGGCCGCGGGAAAGGCCGCCGGGGCTGTGCGGATCGGGCGGATCGCGACGGTCTCGGCAACGAGGCTGCCGCCGATGCCGCCGAGATTATTGCGGTCGAGGAGATAGGCGCGCTCATCCTTGCCGAGCGCCAAGAGGAGCGCTCTGGGACCACCGCCTGACGGCAAGTCCAATGGCAACGGGTTTGTGCCGCCGAGGTCGGCGTCGCGCTCGTCGAGCGCGTGCCAGTCGGAAGGAGCGAAGAAGTCCTGGGTGCGCTCGTCATGATGCAGATCTGGCATCAGGCGGACGACCGCCTCGCCATCGCTCCAGGTCCTAGCGCCGAACGTATTGCCGGTGGCAACGAACAGCGAGCGGCCGTCGCTGCTGATGCCGCCGGGCGCCCAAATTCCGCCGCCGCGCCCGCGGGTGCTCCAGCTGATGATGTCGCGGAGATCCTGCAGCCGAATGCCGATCACCCAGCCATGATAATCTCCGCAATCCCCGAAATGTCCGCCATAGGGCACATAGACCCTGCCGTCGAGAATGGCGAGTGCGCCTCGTTGGTTCTGAAAGCGTGTGTTGAAGTGCTGCCCGCGGGCGGCGAGCGCGTCGGCGACATCGATCGGCCAGCCGGGCAGGGGCGAGCCGTCTTTCAGCGACAATGCGAAAACCCGGTGATGCGCTCCGGAAGCGTCGCCGGTCATGGCATCGAGATAGATCGCCTGGGTCGACGGGTCGATGACCGGGGTCCCGGTGATCCCGA
The DNA here is from genome assembly GCA_049799535.1 of Allostellaceae bacterium. Lineage (GTDB taxonomy): Bacteria > Pseudomonadota > Alphaproteobacteria > ATCC43930 > CGMCC-115725 > AP-15. Next base: position 3,804 of record JBARIB010000493.1, read on the forward strand.
GCGGATCGATATTGCCGCAAGGCTGCGACGAGAGCGAAACGGGGCGACCGAGCGACTGCTTCCAGATCTCATCGCCCGATCTGGTGTCGATGGCGAATACGTCGTTGTCCTCGGTGGCGACGATCAGCATTCCCGAGGGCGATCCCGGAATCTGCCAATACAGCGGCTGGGCATAGAGATGGCCGGAAAAGCGCGGGTGAAACGAGGAGTCGAGATGCGCCGAGCGGGCACGCTCCCAGGTAAGCGACGGGACGATGAAATTGCCGCTGCGTTCGGGGGTGCTGTGATAGGTGTGATAGGTAAGCACGGATTGCGCATGGCAGGCGGCCGCGATCGCGAGCATCGGAATCGCGGCGGACAGACACGCGATGCATCGCCCTTTGAGACGAGCGATCATAACTAGCTCCTCGGCGGTCGAAGCCCGCCTGCTAACGCCCGAGCGAGATTAGCATCTCAAGACACACTGGCGAGGCCGACGAACTCCGGTCCGAGTGTCGAGCGCCGGACCTGGAATCACGGCCAGGAGGGTGTTATTGCCTGAATGTGACCTGCGATCAGCACAGAATCCCTCGATGATCAGCGATCCGATTGAATTCGAACTGTTCAAGAACTCGATTTTTTCAATCGCCGACGAGATGGCGCTGACCATCTTCCGGACGACCTATTCCGGCGTATTGAAGGACAATATGGATTACTCGACCGCGATGTTCGACGGGTCGGGGAACCTAGTCGCGCAGGGGCTGACCTTGCCCGGGCATCTGGGTTCGATGCCGACCGCAATGGCGGCGATCAAGGAGGCCTTCGCCGATAACATCCATCCGGGTGACGTCTTCATTTTGAACGACCCGTTCCAGGGCGGCATGCATCTACCGGATATCTTCGTCTTCAAGCCGGTTTTCCGTGAGGGCAAGCTGTTGGCCTATGCCGCGACCGTGTGCCATCACACGGATGTCGGCGGCCGCGTCCCCGGCTCGAACGCGTCGGATTCGACCGAGATTTACCAGGAAGGGCTGCGGATCCCGCCGCTCAAGCTGTTCGACCGCGGCGCCCGCAACGATACCCTTTATGCCCTGATCGAGCGCAATGTACGGGTGCCGGTCAAGGTATTTGGCGACCTTCGCGCGCAGCTCGCGGCCTGCCATATCAGTGAGCGGTCCGTTCTCGAACTGGCCTCGCATTATGGCATCGACAAGATCAGTCGCTACATGATTGAGCTGGTCGAATATTCGGAGCGCATGACGCGCGCCGCGATCCGCGAACTGCCCGCCGGCGTCTATAGTTTCCTCGACCACATCGACGATGACGGCATCGATGTCGGCAAGCCCATCCCGCTGCAAGTCACCGTCACCAAATCCGACGACCATATTCTCGTCGACTGGACAGGCTCCTCGCCGCAAGTCAAGGGAGCGATCAACAATACTTTGTCCTTCACCAAATCAGCGAGTTATTGCGCGATCCGGTCAGTATTGCCGGGGAATATTCCGAACAATGACGGTGTTTTCCGCGCCATCGAGGTCACCGCGCCGCCAGGGACCATCGCCAATGCGGTATTGCCGGCGGCCTGCGCCGCCCGCGGCCTCACCGGCTTCCGCATGGTCGACTGTATGTTCGGAGCATTGTCACAAATGCTGCCCGACAAGGTGTTCGCCGCCTCCGACGGCGGAAATACCGGCATCTCGATCGGCGGCTACGATGCCGAGCGGCGGCCCTTCATCTATGTCGATTTCACTTGCTGCGCTTGGGGCGGGCGGCCTTACGCCGATGGCCTCGACGGCAATTCCAACATTTTCGCCAACATGGCCTCGCAATCGATTGAAGTGACCGAGACCGAGCAGCCGATCGAGATCACTGCCTATGAATTCATCCCCGATGCGATGGGTGCGGGAAAATTTCGTGGCGGCGCGCCGTTCCGGCGCGATTATCGGTTTCTTGCCGAGGAGGGCATATTGCAGGTGCGTTCCGACCGCCGTGATTTCCGGCCCTACGGCCTTTACGGCGGCGCACCCGGCAGGCCGTCGATGAATTACCTCAACCCCGACGGCGAGAACCGCCCGCTGCCATCGAAGCTGACCATGACGATCCGCCGCGGCGACGTGTTCCGCCACGAGGTCGCCGGCGCCGGCGGGTGGGGTGATCCGCTCGACCGCGATCCGGCCATGGTATTGCACGACGTCAGAAACGAGTTGGTATCGCTGGCATCAGCGCAGATCGAATATGGCGTGGTGCTGTCGGGTCAGCCGTTGGCAGTGGACGAGGCGGCGACCCGAGCCTTGCGTCAGCGCCTGCGGCATGCGCGGAACTGGCCGCACACTCCGGCCATTAGCTGGGAGCCATCCGACACCGCGCTGGCAGCAGCCGAGTAGGCATGGCCCGGTTCAGGGTTGGCGTCGATATCGGCGGCACGTTTACCGACATCGTGTTCCTCGGCGAGAACGGGGAACGGCTGGCAAAGAAAGTCTCTTCGACCGTCGACAATTACGCGATAGCAATCGTCGAGGGCCTCTCCGAGTTGATCCGTGAGCACGGGATTGATGCCGAGATCATCGAGCTCCTACACGGCACGACGGTCGCGTCCAACGCGATCCTCGAACTGAAGGGTGCGCGAACCGGGCTCATCACGACCCGCGGCTTCCGCGACGTGCTCGAAATCCGCACCTTGCGGATGCCGCGGCTTTACGACCTATCGTGGACCAAGCCACCGCCGCTGGTCGAGCGCTATCTGCGCGTCGAGGTCGATGAGCGGATCAACGCCAAGGGCGAGGTCGAGCGGCCGCTCGCAGAGGCGGATGTCGTGCGGGCGATTGAGAAGCTGCAGAGCGAGCGGGTCGAGGCGATCGCCGTCTGCCTTCTCCATTCATATCTCAACCCGGTCCACGAGCAGCTCGTCAAGAAAGTGGCCGGCAGCGTCGCCCCGGCGCTGACCTTGTGCATCAGCTCCGAGGTCTTGCCGGAGATTAAGGAATACGAGCGCACTTCGACAACCGTCATCAATGCCTATGTTCGGCCGATTGTAGAGAGATACTTATCGAGCCTGACCACAGAACTCGCGCGCATTGGGATCGAAGCGCCGCTGCTGTTGATGCAGTCGAATGGCGGCCTGACAACAGCAAAGGCGGCTGCGCTGGCGCCGATGAATATCATTGAATCTGGGCCGGCTGCAGGTGTTATCGGGGTGCAGGCCTTGGTCCGGCAGATCGGCATTGGCAACGCGATCTCCTTCGACATGGGCGGCACCACAGCCAAGGCCTCGCTGATCGAGAACGGGGAGGTCACCCGCGCCCTCGAATATTCGGTCGGCGGGGGGGTCATGATCGGCTCGCGCCTGCTTTCCGGCGCTGGATACACGTTGAAGGTGCCGGCGATCGATCTGGCGGAAGTTGGCGCAGGCGGCGGCTCGATTATCTGGGTCGATGCTGGCGGCGCATTGCAAGTCGGGCCGCAGAGCGCCGGGGCTTCGCCAGGCCCGGTATGCTATGACATTGGCGGAACCGAGCCCACCTTGACCGACGCCAATGTGGTCCTCGGGTATCTGAACCCGGAGCAGCTGGTCGGCGGCGAGGTGAAGCTTAACGCCGCGAAGTCGCGTCCCATGATCGCAGAACGGATCGCCGAGCCTCTCGGCATGAGTCTCGAAGCGGCCGCCTATGGCGCTTATCTGATTGCCGGCTCGAACATGATCCGTGCCATCAAGGCCGTGTCGAGTGAGCGCGGCCGTGATCCCCGCGAATATGCACTAGTGGCGTTTGGCGGCAACGGGCCGCTGTTTGCCGCCGCTATGGCCGAGGCGTTGATGATCCGCCAGGTGCTGGTCCCGCCCTCGGCCGGCGTCTTCTCCTCCTTCGGACTGCTTTATTCGGACGTCGCCTGCCATTTTACAAACACCCGCAAGGCGCTCCTGAGACAGATCGAGCCGGCGGAGGTGGCCGCAATCATCGCTGCACTTGAGGCGCAAGCCCACACGCGCCTTGCGGAAGACGGTTTCACCGACGATCGGATCGCACTGACGCGCAGCGCTGCCCTGCACTATCAGGGCCAATCATTCGAACTTGAGGTATCGCTGTCTCAGGGTGCGATCGGCAAGGCGGCGCTCGCTGCTCTCGAAGAAGCCTTCGGGCGGGAGCATGAAAGGACCTACGGACACCGCGCCGGGCCAGACGAGCCGGTCGAACTGGTCACGCTCAAAGTCGTCGGACGCGGCATCCCCCATGTGCCGCGCGCGGCGTTGGCGGCCGGTGCCGAATCGCCGCGAAGCGTCTTCATCGCCGTGCCGGTGAGGCGAGCTTATTTCGGGCGGCAACATGGCTGGTGCGAGACGAAGGTCCTCAACCGCGCCGACCTCGTCGAGCATCGCGTCGGACCCTGCATTATTGAGGAATATGACTCGACCTGTATCGTGCCGCCCGGCGCCAGGGCGAGTCTCGACGGCTTTGGCAATATCGCGATCGAACTGGCTCAAACCACCAACAGTTAGTGACAATTCCGCTGGAGAAGAACTCGATGAGCCGTATCGTCTGGATCGGTATTGCGCTTTTGGCGTTCGCATACACGCTCTGGCCTGCTCTGCCGGCCTTCGCCGGTTACGGCGCGATCGCATGGGATAGGGGGACCGGCAAATACGGTGTCAGCTGGAACCAACCGACAGGCAAACGTGCCGAGGAGGTTGCCCTCGGCGACTGCGGCGCCAGCGGCTGCAAGATCGTGACGCGGGTGGGTCCATCGATGTGCGGTGCGCTGGCGACCACTGAGGACGGTAAACACGCCGGAGCGGCCTGGCGCAAAGACAAGGAGGCCGCCCGCCTCGCCGCCGTAAAAAACTGCGACAAAGACCGGGCAGGGGAGTGCGTGGTCCGCGCCACGGACTGCAACAAGTGATTTGCCTCGCTCTTTAAGTATGCTTTTAATCCAACCCAACCGTAGGGCTCATTCCGGGCCCAGCCCAGCAGGCTGTCCCGGAACGACCGGCTCAGCTCGCGCGCCGCTGTTGTTCGAGCCAGCCCAGCATGATCCGGTTGAAGGGCTCGGGGCGCTCGACATTGGGGAAATGCCGGGCGTTGGGGATTTCCTCATAGCGGCCACCTGGAGCCAGCCCGGCGAGACGCCGGTTTTCGCTCGCCGGGGTACCGGGATCGTCTGCGCCACAGACGACCAATACGGGCAGGCGCAATGAAGACAAACGTCCCGTGAAGTCGAAATTCATGATCGCCGCCGAGCACCCCAAATAGCCCGCCGGCGTGGTCGCCGCGACCGTATCGCGGATTTGTTTCCAGCGGCCCGGATTGCTCGGTTTGAAGTTGTCGGTAAACCAGCGCTCCATCGTGGGCTCGGCGAGTGGTTCGAGCGAGTTCGCCCGGCGAACCGTGTTCATGCGCTCGTCCCACGCTGCCGCGGCGCCCGATGGGCTTGCCGGCAAAGTGTCGCACCACATCGCGGAGATCAGCCTGGCGCCATGCTCGAGCGCAAAAGCCTGACCGATCATGCCGCCGATCGACAGACCGATATAGTGCGCGCGAGAAATCGCGACGGCGTCGAGCACGGTGGCGACATCGCCGGCCAGCTGCTGCATCGTGTAATCGCCGGGGACTGGGTCACTGCCGCCATGGCCGCGCATGTCGAGGCGGAGCACGCGGAAGCCCGCTTGCAGCAGGGCTGGGACCTGCTCGGCCCAGCTTCCGCCGTCTGATGCCAGGGAATGTGTGATACACACGACCGGCGCGTTCTCAGGCCCGACAAGATCGTAATAGAGGCGTCGTCCTTGAAGCGGCACCAGCATGGCAGTCCTCCTTCCAAAATTGGCCGCGGCCGAAACGAGCCGAATTTACCGCGTCCGGTGGTCCAAGGGGAATGGCGGCCGCGCAAGCTAGGGGATCACGATCGGCACACCGGCGATGATCGCGTGACCCCGAAAAAGGACCGCGTAAAGCAACAAACCTGCGATAACCCGTAATGGGCTGATGTCGCGCAGTCGCAGCCGGGTGCGGCCGGTAACCAACGCCGCAAAGGGGAAGTTTGAAGTCACTTCGGCAAATCTCGCCCAGTTGCTGCCCAGAGCGAGCTGCTTCTTGCGGTCGATCAGCACGGTGCCGCCGAGCGAGAGCGCGGCGAATGCGCCGAAGAACAGCAGCGACCGGACGTCGCCGGTGGCGATCATATGGCTGATCGCCCACAGCCCGATGGCCCACATCACCGGATGGCGGGTCACGCGCAAAATGCCCGGGGCGGGATCATCTGCTCTGGCCGATCGCTCCATCCCTACGGCGGTCGGATTGGGGGTCGTGTAACCGGCGATCAACAGGATTGTCGCTAACGGCATCACGACGACCGGGACAAGGGCCATCCACCGATGCCGGGGCCACAAGACGATTGTGGATGCGTGTGAATAAGCGAGGAGAAACCATGCAAAAGTCGCCAATGCAGTCAACGAGTACACGGCGAGAAAGCCGCGTTCCCCGAGTTGATCGCGCAATGACCCGCGCAGCCCGGTGCTCGACAGCAAAACGTGGCTCCCACAGAACGCAATGCCCGCAATTATCAGCGATCCAAGGCCATCGACCATTCGCGCGCTTCGCCTCACCAACCGGGCAAGTTCGCGATCTCAGCGCTGATCTTCCGGATCAGCTGCTGCGGATCGCCGGCGACGTATATCGCTTTGTTGCGGCTCGTGAAGCCTCGTACAATCGAGAGGTCACGACGCGGCAGGCGCCAGGACCGCGCCAGCAATTTTAGCAGCGCTTCGTTGGCGCGCCCGTCTTCTGGTGGTGAAACCACCGATGCTCTGATGACGCGGCGTCCTCCTGCCCCATCAGCGATGCCGGTCAGGCGACTGGCCTTGGCACCCGGCGAGAGGCGGATCTCGATCTGCACGCCATTTCCCTTCAGGCTGAGCGGGCCGTCAGGCAAGGTACTCGAACATCAAGTCCCGCAAGAACCACAGCAGCAGGATCAGGATCACCGGCGAGATATCGATGCCGCCGAGATCCGGAATGACCCGCCGAATCGGCCGCAGCAGGGGCTCGGTCACGCGCCACAGAAAGTCTCCGATGGTGGCGACGACGCGGTTGTAGCGGTTGACAATACCGAAGGCGACCAGCCAGCTAAGAATCGCCTGAGCGATTAGCAGCCAGATGTATATGGAGATCACCGTGTTGACGAGGTGTAGAAAGGCATACATCTGACCGGGGACCTCGGCGAGTGGCGCGCAAACCGTAGCGTTAGCCGCCGAACTCCGCAAGTTGCGCAGTCCTCTCGTTCCTTACGGAAACCGGGCGGTTCGCCCAGGGGCGGCGCTTGACAGGCTGCGGCACGACCACCATAGTCCGCGGCACCCCAACAGGGCCAGAAGACGCGATGGGGCCGTAGCTCAGCTGGGAGAGCGTCGCGTTCGCAATGCGAAGGTCAGGGGTTCGATCCCCCTCGGCTCCACCAATTTCAAGATATCAACCAGGCTTTACCCAAGGCGCCGCTGCTTCGGGCTCGAAGCGGGGCAGCGCGGCACGCGGCGGCGGTTTGGGCGGAGCGGCGCCGTTCTTCACCGGCATGGCGGTGGCACGGTCGAGCTCGACATTGATCTCGAGCAGCGATGTGTCGCCCGATCTGCCGACATGGACGCGAAGCATCTCGGGGCGAATCTCGACATAGCGACCGACGACCTCGAGCAGCTCTTTCTGCAGAGCCGGAAGAAAGTCCGGGGCGTCATGGCTCGCCCGCTCATGCGCAAGGACGATCTTGAGCCGGTCCTTGGCGACTGCAGCGCTGTTCCGGCGCTCGGGGAACAGAAAATCCAGAAGGCGCATCAAGCTCTCCCGAGCAAGGTGCGGAAAAGGCTGCGGCGCTCGGTTTTAACAAAGCGCATTTCGCGCTGCTCGCCGAGAAAACGCGCGACCGCGTCGAGATAGGCACGCCCTGCCGGGCTCTCCTCGTCGAAAACGACGGGCGTGCCGGTGTTCGAGGCCCGTAGAACCGACTCCGATTCGGGTATGACGCCGAGGAGCGGGAGCGACAAGATCTCCTTGACGTCGTCGATCGATAGCATCTCGCCTTTTTTGACCCGCTCCACCGAGTACCGGGTCAGCAGCAGTCGGACATCGACTGGTTCAAGATTGTGCTCGGCGCGGCGCGACTTCGAAGCAAGGATGCCGATGATGCGGTCGCTGTCGCGAACCGAGGAAACTTCCGGGTTGGTCGTCACAATCGCGCTGTCGGCAAAATAGAGCGCAGTAATCGCACCGTGTTCGATCCCGGCAGGACTGTCGCATACAATGTAATCGAAGCTGTCCTTCAGCTCTTCGAGCACACGCTCGACCCCGTCTCGCTTTAGAGCTTCCTTGTCACGTGTCTGCGAGGTCGGGAAGATATATAAATTGTCGTTGCGTTTATCCTTTATCAGCGCCTGATTGAGCTTGGCGTCGCCGTTGATAACATTGATGAAATCGAACACCACGCGGCGTTCGCACCCCATCACGAGATCGAGATTGCGCAACCCTACGTCGAAATCGATGACGACCGTACGCTTGCCGCGCAGAGCGAGGCCGGTGGCGATTGCGGCCGCCGAGGTAGTTTTACCGACGCCGCCTTTGCCCGAAGTGAGCACGATGACTTTTGCCAAATTATTTCTCCCCCTTTTTAAACCCCCTTAGGCCCCCCAACCCCGGGCCAGTTGCGGCAACGCCCGCCGCTGGCGCGTCTGAACGCGCCCATGATCATGAGCGTCAATTCGGCGCGATGGTCAACCGATCATTGACGAGCGCGATCTGGACCGCGGAACCCCGCTGCTCTGGCGCAAGTTGATCACTCACCAAATAATGTCCAGCGATGCTGACCAGCTCCGCCTCCAGCCGGCTGCAAAAGATTCGCGCCTCGAGATCCCCACTCGCGCCGGCGTGAGCGCGGCCGCGCAGCGCCGCGTATACGTGAATGTTGCCGTCGGCCATGATCTCCGCCCCCGCGCTCACCGGGGCGGTGACAACGAGATCGGTGCCGCGTGCATAGATCTGGGTCCCCGAGCGGACGGGCTGGGTCACCAGCAGCGATTTCGCAGGGCTGCCGCTCTGCGGCGATGGCGCCGCGATGGGCGGGCGTTCTGTCTCCCTCACACGGCTTGGCTGAGTCGCGCTGGGCGCAAAGCTGGCAAGGCCCGC
>JBARIB010000494.1:0-13115 GCA_049799535.1 Allostellaceae bacterium
ACCCATTCGGCGAGATAGGCCCCGATTGCGGGAGATATCGAGGGCGCCAAGCTCGTGGCCATCGTAATCGCTGCGATGGCTCCGGCCGAGCGCTCGCGATCGAAGACGTCGCGCACAATCGCACGTCCGAGCACCATTCCTGCGCACCCGCCGAACGCCTGAAGCACGCGGCCGACGATCAGCGCAAATAGCGACCAGGCGAATCCGCATAGGATCGTCCCCAGAAGGAAGAGACCGAGGCCAACGATCAGCACGGGGCGGCGGCCGAAACGGTCGGACACCGGGCCGTAGACGAGTTGTCCCGCTGCAATCCCCGCAAGGAAAAGGGTCAGTGCAAGTTGGACTGTGGCAGGCGGCGCGTTGAATGTTTTGGCGAGCAGCGGCAGCGAGGGCACCAGCATGTGCAGCGCTGCGGGCGCGACCGCCGTGACCAGCGCAAGCAGGGCGAGCGAGGGCGGGCGCCGACCCACCGTTGAGCCGGAGCGCCAAGCCGAGTTCGCGGCCGGTTCATCCAAGGCGACACAGGGGCAAATTCGAGCATCCAGCGATCATAGGCTTCGCGGCAGCTAAAACGTCGGGCGCCGCATTAGGTAGCTTGGGGGCGCGATTCGGTCGAGTCCTGGATTCCGCACCTCGAGACGGTAGCGAGGTGGCCTAGAGCAGTCGGCTTTTAGCTTTGCTTAACTTGGCAGGCATAATAGATCGCAATGGGTCAGTCGATCACTGCTTGGCCAAGAAAGACCGGCTTTACTGCTGCCGTTGTCGCGATTATCGGCACTATAACGGTCGAATTCCCGGTCTTTGGCATTCCGCTTGCGCTCGGCGGCGCCACTTACGCCGCGATCAGGCTGCGGAAACCAGATGCAGTTTTGCGGGGCCGCATTCTTTCTATCCGCGAACACAAACGCGCGGCTGTGATCGGCGGCTGCGTGATGCTGGCAATCGCGGCGCTGTTTAGCAGAATGTTCTTGGTGTTGAACGCAGCGAACACGCTCGAGCGTGACCTTAACGAGGCACTCAAGGCTTCCCATCGCAACGGGGAATTGAGGCCTGGACAGGTATTCCAAGCGTGCAGTATTGCATGCGCGAGGGCGACGGTCGTTAACCTCCCAACCCGTAACGAGCCAGGCATCGCAAAGCTAAGGGGCTTGGCCGTGCACGACCAAACGATTTATGAGTGGCGCACCTCCTCCGGGCAGTCTGATTAGCGCTGCGTAGCGCTAAGACCTTGGCCTCAAAACGGGACTGTGCCGCGGACTACGCTGCGGTGCATTACGCGCCGGTATTTGCCCATGTCATAATTGGCGACGGCGCGGTGAAGCAGGCACCGATTATCCCACATGACCAAGTCGCCCCTGCGCCAGCGATGAGTATAGACAAATTGCGGTCTCGTCGTGTGCTCAAGAAGCTCTTCGAGTAGGGCGGCTCCCTCGGCCTTGGGCATCCCCGGAACGTGCGAGGCGTGATTGCCGAGATAAAGGGCCTTCCGGCCGGTCTCGGGATGGGTGCGCACTAGCGGATGCTTGACGGGAGGGTTGTCGCGCAGCGGCAACTGCTGGGGCATACTGGCTCCCAGTCTAGCGGCGCTAGCTCCCCAGTAAAAGACGACCCGGAAATCGGCGATACGTCGCTTTGTTTCTTCTGGTAGCGCGGTATAACCCATGGCTGTATTGGCGAACTCGGTGTCGCCGCCCTCCGGCGGCAGTTCGACCGCATAGAGCGCCGTCATCATTGGCGGAACCCGATAATAGGATTTATCGGTATGCCACCGGTAGTTGCTGACGGGCGACGAGGACCTGTCGACAGGATTTCCTGCCGCATCCAGGTTCGAGATCACGTGCGCGACCTCATACCTCTTGCCATGCGAGTTTCGGGTGCCGTGGCGCTCGATCTCGCCAAAATTCGCGATAAACCGGTATTGATCCTCTCTCGTCAACTGCTGATCCGGGAAAATAACGACGTGTCGCTCGAGAAAACCCTCGAGGATGAGGCTCTTGAGCTCTGCCGACAGCGGCTGTTTTAGGTCGATCCCGGTAATCCTGACGCCAGCGGCCGCTGGCACAGGAAGGACAACGACACTTTCGGCTTGCAGACAACGTTCGGTCATCCGCCTGTTCCGACCCCTTTTGATTGCGCCCACAACCCATGAAAAGCCATTAGAATTGCTTTGCTCCCAAGAGCTTCTGGGTCAGCAGCACGGCAACCGCCTGGCCGCTCTGGAAGACCATGGTCAGAGCGGCACTGGTGGTGGGGATCACGTCTTCCGGGCGCTCGATCCGCAGGCAGATGACGCCCATCGCTTCGAGCACCGGCTGAACCGCTTGGCCCATCGGGAACTGCCAGGGGTTGACTTCACCAAAATCGCCCCGAATGCTGATCAGGGTAAGGAACGGGAAGCGGCCGGCCTTGATCAGGGACAGCATGTTGACGCAATTGCCGGCGCCGCTACTTTGCATCAGAAGAACGCCGCGCGCGCCACCGAGATCGGCGCCAGTGAGCAGCGCCACCCCCTCCTCCTCGGTAGTCAGCGCTATGGATTGGGCGCCCGGATCGGCGAGCGAATGGTCGATCAGGATCCGATGTCCGGCATCCGGGACATAGGCGAACTGAGTGACATTATTCCGGCGCAAAAGGTCATAGAGTTCGTCCTGCCAGCGCGCCGGCGTTACGCCGATTTCGGCCATGCCGCTGAACCTCCGTCAAAGCTCGTTGCCGATCTTTCTTAGGCTCGCGCCAACGATGACTGAGCGCAACCCCGGATATCGGACCCGATTGCCCGCGGGCTCGTTCGCGTGATAGAGGCAAACGGTTGAAAGGCCGGAGATGGCCGAACTGGCTCAATCGACATCGCTGCATTTCTCCCGGGCAGAGACCGTCTCGATCCTGTCGGGTCTAATACTAGCGATGTTCCTCGCCAGTCTCGACCAGACTATCGTCGCGACTGCACTCTCCACAATGGCCGGCGATCTGAACGGCTGGACGCTCATGTCCTGGGTCGTCTCGGCCTATCTCGTTGCCTCGACGGTGACCACCCCAATCTACGGCCGACTCAGCGATCTCTACGGCCGGCGCCCGATCTTAGCGGCGGCGATCGGGTGTTCCTCGGCGCGTCGGTGCTATGTGCATTATCGCAAACCATGCCGCAATTGATCGGCGCACGCGTCCTGCAAGGGATCGGCGGCGGCCTGCGCTCGGTGGCGCAGGCTGCGATTGCCGACGTGGTGCCGCCGCGTGAACGTGGTCGGTACCAGGGCTATTTCGCCAGTGTCATGGCAATCTCGAACGTGCTCGGCCCGGTGCTCGGCGGTTTCTTTGCTGACTACCTGTCCTGCACTGGATTTCTGGATCAATATTCCGTTCGGCGCGGTGGCGTTATTCCTCTGTAACCGAAATCTCCGGCGGCTGCCAAAACCGAGACGGAAGCCCGTTATCGACTGGCTCGGCGCGGTGTTGGTTCTAGCCTCGACGACACCGATACTGATCGCGCTCGGGCGAGCGGAAGCGACGGGCGGCTGGGGAGCGAATGACGTTCTCCTCCTGCTCGGCATCGGCCTCGGATCTTTAGTGGCATTGATCGTCTGGGAGCGCGAGGCGCGCGAGCCCATCATCCCGCTTCGCCTATTCGCAAACCGCATCTTCGCGGCGGCAAGCCTCATCAGCTTTTCGACATGGATGGTCATGATCGCAATGATCATCCTTATCCCACTCTACTTCGAGCTGGCCGCGGGAATGGGACCGAATGATGCCGGGATCCGGCTCATTCCGATGACCAGCGGGACGGTTCTGGGCTCTTTCATCGCCGGACAATTAGTCACCCGCACCGGGCACTACCGCATTTTTCCGATCATCGGGGCCGCCGCGATGACGATCCTATGTGCGACCATTGCCATCACCGGGCTCGGCCGATCCCTGCCGCTGGACACCGCACTGACTGCGCTCCTTGGCATCTCGTTTGGACTGCAGCTTCATTCCGTTATTGTCCCTGTGCAAAACGCGCTCGAGCTTGCCGACACGGGCATCGGCCTGTCCACCATCATGTTCTTTCGGCTGATCGGTGGCGCATTTGGCGTCGCGATGCTTATTGCATTTCTCGTCGGCGACCTGAATGCCGGTGCCCTGACCGTGCCGGGTCACGATGTGTTGGGAGCCAATCCCGGAATCGCGCTGCTGCATCTCGAACAGCAACAAGAGATCAAACCCACCCTCCTCGCCGGGCTGCAGAGTTCGGTAGACAGCGCCTTCTCACACGTCTTTTTGTATGCTGCGACGATCTCGGCCCTTACCATGGTCGTGTCATTCGGACTGAAGGAGATCCCCTTGCGCGGCGGCTGAGCTAGCCATCGAAAATCTCGACATCGTGTTCGAGGCTGGCGATCTCACCAGGACGGGAAAGGCTGCGCCGATCGATCGCGACGGTTTTGATAACGGCGTAAACTTCGCGGCCCGGCGCAAGGCCCAGCGCTTCCCCCGAGCGCCGCGTGATGCGGGCCAGCAAGCGTTCCACGCCAAGCCGCAGCTGTACCTCGAGTGCCCCCTCCTCGATCGGAACCAGCTTTTCAACCCGGCCTGCGAGCACGTTCAAAGCACTGATCTCGGACGGCGGGGTGGCGGCGAGAATCACGTCGCGCGCGCGGATTCGGACCCGCAAGGCGGTGCCGACCGGCGCATTTAGCTGAGGCACGGTGAGACTGCCGAAACCGCCGACAAGCTCGGTTAGCTTCCATCGCAGATCGTGCGCCGTAACGCGCATCGACAGAACTGCGCCGGCCTCGAACCTACCCGCCAATGGATAGAGCTCGGCGCGGCCCATGACGTCCTGCACCGAACCGACAGTGCGAACTTGGCCATCCGAGACGAGCACGATCGTCGTGGCGAGCCGCGTGACCTCGGCGACCGAATGGCTGACGTAGACGATCGGCACCCGCGCTTCATCGCGCAGCCGTTCTAGGTAAGGCAGGACCTCCTCCCTACGCCGCGCATCAAGAGAGGCCAGCGGCTCGTCCATTAACAGAAGCCGCGGGCTCGCCAGCAGCGCCCGGCCGATCGCAACGCGCTGCTTCTCGCCGCCAGAGAGGCGGCCCGGCCGGCGATCGAGCAGCGGAGCGAGGCCGAGCAGATCCACGACATCGTCAAGATGGGCCGCTCTTCGTTCGCGGCCCGGCGCGAACCATCGGCCGAATAGCAAGTTCTGGCGGACAGTGAGGTGCGGGAAAAGGCGACCTTCCTGAAAAACATACCCGACTCGGCGCCGGTGCGTCGGCACGTATATGCCTCGTTCGGTGTCGACCAACACCGACCCATCGATGACGATGCGGCTACGTTCAGGGCGGATCAGCCCGGCGATCGCATTGACAATAGAAGTTTTGCCGGAGCCCGAGCGACCGAACAGCGCGGTCAGGCCGCGCCCGCTGCGAAAATGAACGTCGAGCTCGAATTTGCCAAGCCGGTGTTCGATGTCGACTTCGAGCATCGATTCAATCGCCCGAAAGGCGTCGGCCGAGGTGCCGCGCGAACAAGTCGGCGGCGAGCAATGCGGCGAAAGAGAGAGCAATAGAAACAAAGGCGAGTCGCAATGCACCGGGGTCACCGCCGGGAGTCTGAGTCAGCGTGTAGATCGCCGATGCGATTGTTCGCGTCTCGCCGGGGATGTTCGAAACGAAAGTGATCGTCGCGCCGAACTCACCGAGGCTGCGGGCAAAAGACAATACCATGCCCGCGACGATACCCGGGGCGATCAGCGGCAGCGTGACGAGGGCGAACACATAGATTCCCTTTGCCCCAAGCGTGCCGGCGGCCTCTTCCAGCCGGCGATCGACCGCTTCCAGCGACAACCTTATCGCTCGTACGAGAAGCGGGAATCCCATAATCGCGCAGGCAAGCGAGGCGCCGGTCCAGCGAAAGGCAAAAACGACGCCGAGGTTCTCGGCGAAGAACCGGCCGAGCGGCCCGTGGCGGCCAAACAGCAGCAGCAGCACATACCCGGTAACGACGGGTGGCATGACCAGCGGCAGATGGATCAAACCGTCGAGCAGGCTCTTGCCCCAAAATCGGCCGCGTGCCAGCACTATCGCTGCCGCCAAGCCAAATGGCAGGCTCCCGAGCATCGCCCAGAACGCGACGCGCAGGCTCAACTGTACTGCCTCGATCTCCTCTGCGCTAAAACCGAACACTTGCCTCAACCTCATCCGGCTGTCGCGCGTTGTATAGCGCGCAAACGGCGGTCTGCCTAAAGACCGAAGGGCGAAAGACAGGACGGTGGCCGGGACCCTGCGCGGCGTGATACATTGACGCGTCCCGTTGCTCAACGAGGTACCTGCAATGAAGGTCAGGATCGAATACTGCGTGCCTTGAAACTATGAACCGAGGGCCCTCCGTGCGAAGGCTAGGCTCATGGAACGCGGTGCAGAGGTAGAGCTCGTCAAGGGTGTCGCCGGCGTGTTCGAAATCACCGTCGACGGACGGCTCGCGTTTTCGAAGAAACAGCTCGGCCGGTTCCCGGAAGACGCGGAGATTGACGCCCTGGTGGGCGGATAGCCGCGCCTGCCCAAGCAAAGATGGCGCGGTCACGTCGGCGGCCGCGCCATCATCGTTTAGCAATGCCCCGAGGAGATGCGGCATGGGTCTCGACCTGTTGATCAAGAACGGCTCAGTAGTGGACGGCTCGGGGATGCCGCGTTATCGCGCGGACATCGGGGTCAAAGCCGGCCGCATCGTCGAGATCGGCCGTATCCGTGCGGACGCCGGACGTGTGATCGATGCGGAAGGGCACATCGTTGCGCCCGGGTTCATCGACGGTCACACGCATATGGACGCGCAAGTCAACTGGGATCCGCTCGGCAGCTGCTCGTGCTGGCACGGCGTCACAAGTGTCGTGATGGGCAATTGCGGGTTCGCGCTTGCCCCCTGCAGACCCGACGACCGAGAGTGGTTCGCCCGCTGCCTGACCGCGGTCGAGGACATCCCGACCGGGTCGATATTGGCCGGGATCGATTGGAGCTGGGAGACCTTTCCCGAATACCTGACGACGGTCGAACGCCTGCCGAAGGCCATCAATTACGGCATGTATATTGGGCATTCAGCGCTGCGCATGTATGCGATGGGCCGCCGCGGGCTCGAGGAATGCGCCAAAGAGCACGACCTCAGCGTTATGGCGCAAGCGGTTGAGGAGGCATTGCGGGCCGGCGCGCTGGGTTTCTCCAGCTCGCGCGCGACGACCCACATCACCCCGGACGGATCGCCAGTCGCCAGCCGCATTGCCTCTTGGGAGGAGATCGACCGGCTGGTCGGGGCAATGGCCGCCGTCGACGCCGGCATTTTTCAGATCGGTCCCGACATTTCCAGCGGCGAGGCGCAGCGCGGCTTTCTTGAGAGATTGCGCAAGGTCGCTCTGGACAGCGGGCGGCCGGTGATGTTCGGCGTGCTCTCCACCCGCCAGGGCGGCGAGCCGAACCCGTGGAGTTACCAGACCCGCTATCTCGACGACACAGCAGCGGCTGGCGGCCGGGTGTTCGGCCAGGCGACGACGGGGTCGATCAACGCCGTGTTCTCGTTCAAATCCTATCTGCCCTTCGATACATTGCCTGGCTGGCAGGCGCTGCGAATATTGCCGCTCGACGAGCAGAAGCGCCGGCTTGCCGATCCAGAATTGCGCCGCCAGCTGATCGCCGAGGAAGAGCACATGAAGCCGCGCGACAGCGTGCTGCAAGGCGGCGGCGCGGCCACTACGGATCCACGGAAGCCTGACTACGACAATCTCTTCCCGATGCTCAGCGTCGATTGGGACGATCCCTCAGTGGCCGATCTCGCGCGGCAGAGCGGCAGGCACCCGGTCGATGTCATTATCGATCTGTGCTTGGAGGATGACAACCGCGTGTTTGTGCAGCCGCTCGTCAATGAGTCTCCGCAGGACGTGCTCGGCATCCTCAAGCACCCGCGGACTTTGGCGACCTTCTCCGATTCTGGCGCGCATGTGTGCCAGGAAATGGGGTCGTCGTTGCAGACCCATCTGCTGAGCTATTGGGTTCGCAAGCAGCAGCAGTTCACATTGGAAGAAGCTGTGCGCATCTTGACGTTCGACAATGCGTCGGCTTGGGAATTGCCGGATCGCGGCCTGGTGCGGACCGGCTATGCCGCCGACCTTGTCGTCTTCGATGAGCAGCGCGTCAAACCGCGGCTGCCGACAGTCGAGCAGGATTTACCGGGCGGCGCCCGGCGGCTTGTACAAAAAGCCGATGGCATCGCCGCGGTGATCGTCAATGGCGTCGTCGCACTCGAGAACGGCGCGCCCACCGGCGATTTTGCTGGACAGGTCTTGAAGGGACCGCTCGCCGCTCGGTAGGGGTTGGCCGGATGACCCTACTGAGCTATGTCCACGGCGCGAGTAAGGTGCCCTTCATCGGTGACACGATCGGTGTGCATTTCGACCACATTGCCGACCGCTTTGCGGATCGCGATGCGCTGATTGTGCGGCATCAGCAGATTCGCTGGACCTATCGGGAATTGAAAGAACGCGTCGATGCGTTCGCTGCGGGTTTATTGGCGCTGGGTCTCAAAAGTGGCGACCGCATTGGCGTTTGGTTGCCCAATAATGCCGAATGGGTGATCACACAATTTGCTACCGCCAAGGCCGGCCTCATCCTCGTCAACATCAACCCAGCCTATCGTCTGGCCGAGCTCGAATACGCTCTGAACAAAGCGGGCTGTGTCGCCCTCGTGACCGCGGCGCAGTTCAAGAGCAGCGATTATCTCGGGATGCTGCGCGACTTGGCGCCCGAGCTCGCGACCGCCTCGCCCGGTGACCTGCATGCATCTCGGCTACCGGAACTGCGGCTCGTGATCACGATCGGCGCCGACGACGCCCACGGGATGGTGCGGTTTGCCGACATCTCCTCTCTTGCCCGGGAAGCAGAACGCCACCAGCTTGCGGCGCTCGCCGAAGAGCTGCAATTCGATGACCCGATCAACATCCAATTCACCAGCGGGACGACCGGATTTCCGAAAGGCGCTACGCTCAGCCATCACAATATTCTGAATAATGGGTTGTTCATCGCCAGTGCGATGAAGTTCACCGAGCACGATCGAGTGTGCATCCCAGTGCCGCTCTACCACTGCTTCGGCATGGTGATCGGCAATCTCGGCTGCCTGACGCACGGGTCAGCTATGATCTATCCGAGCGAAGGTTTCGATCCACTGGCCACTCTCGAAACCATTGCGGAGGAGCGATGCACGGCCGTATACGGCGTGCCGACGATGTTTATCGCCGAGATGGATCACCCCGACTTTGCGAAATTTGATCTTTCCTCGCTGCGCACTGGCATGATGGCGGGCAGCCCGTGCCCGATCGAAGTCATGAAACGCGCCTGCACCTCGATGCACCTGTCGGAGATCGTGATCGGCTACGGCATGACCGAGACCAGCCCGGCGAGCTTTGCATCGGCGACCGATGACTCGCTCGAGCGGCGCGTTTCGACGGTCGGGCGGGTGTTGCCGCATGTCGAGGCGAAGGTCATCGATGCCGAAGGCAGGATCGTACCGCGCGGCGCGGCCGGCGAATTGCTGACGCGCGGCTACCTCGTCATGCTCGGCTATTGGAACGACGAGGAAAAGACGCGCGAGGCGATCGACGCGGCCGGCTGGATGCACACCGGCGACCTCGCGACAATCGATGCCGAGGGCTACTGCAACATTGTCGGGCGGATCAAGGACATGGTGATCCGCGGTGGTGAGAACGTCTATCCGCGCGAGATCGAGGAATTTCTGTACCGCCATCCGAAAGTCCAGGATGTGCAGGTGATCGGCGTCCCCGATCCGCATTACGGCGAGGAATTGTGCGCTTGGGTGCGCTTGCGCGACGGCCAGAGCGCTGCCGAAGAGGAGATCCGCGCCTTCTGCCGCGGCCAGATCGCGCATTACAAGGTGCCGCGTTACGTCAAATTCGTTGACGGCTTTCCGATGACGGTCACCGGCAAGATCCAGAAATTCCTGATGCGCCAGCAGATGATCGAGGAGCTGGGGCTGAGCGCCCAAGACACGGCGTGAATAGTCGATCACGTTTCTGCCTTTGCGAAGGTAAGGGCTGACACCAAGCGGGGGGTGCAATGGCAGTCCAACTGGCCGTCAGCCAATACGGTCACGGTCCGCCGCTCGTGATCCTGCACGGCCTATTTGGCGCCGGTCGCAATTGGCGATCCATTGCGCAGCAGTTGGCGGCGCACCATCACGTGCTCGCGTTCGATCTGCGCAATCACGGCCTCTCCCCGTGGTTAGACGGGATGTCGTACTACGAGATGGTCGAGGATCTGCGCGTCTCACTCCGGGAGCGCGGTATCGAACGCTCAGTTCTGTTGGGCCACAGCATGGGCGGCAAAGTGGCGATGCTCGCCGCATTGCTTCATCCGGCCGAGGTCGAGCGGCTGGTCGTTGTCGACATTGCGCCCGCCCCCAATCCGCCGAGCTTCCTCGCCTATGTTCGGGCGATGCGCGCAATCGATCTTCGCGGTGTCAGGCGGCGCAGGGAAATCGATACTCAGCTCGCAGGCGCGGTTCCTGATCCCGCAGAGCGCGCCTTCCTGCTGCAGAATTTGGTGATGGGCGAGGGCGCCCCGCATTGGCGGCTGAACCTCGAAGCAATCGAGCGCGGATTTCCCCAGATTGTCGGGTTCCCGGACCTCTCGACCGATGCTGTTTATCACGGACCGGCTCTGTTTGTCGCCGGCGCTCGCTCCAATTACATTCAGTCCCAGCACACGCCCATCATTCACCGGCTATTTCCCGGGGCGCGGATTACATGTATTCAAGATGCCGGCCACTGGGTTCATGCCGAGCAGCAGCAAGCGTTTTTGCGCTGTGTCCAGTCTTTCCTTTCGGAGAGCGGCTGAGCTTCGGCCAATTTTTGAAAAGCGAAACTCGACATAGGTCGGACGGCGGGCTATTTTTGATATCGGGCCCGATTACGTTACGGGCTTGCAGCTCGCATCGGAGAAACTTATATCCGCTTGATATTTTCACTTTTTCCCGGAGTATCGCTCGGTGAGCGAATGGCAATCGGCCGACGATCGGAATAATCGCGAGAAAATAAACCGAGCTCGTCAAGCAGCCGAAGATCTGTTCAAGCCGACTAATCGCGCCCCCGCGACAGACCCACCCAACGCTCCGCCAAATAATGGCGGCTCAGCCGAGCAGCCGCAGCGGCGTCAGCCGCGGATCTTCACGATCCCGTCGCGCCCGCAGGCAGATCCCAAGCCCGAGGCACCGGCCGCGCCAGAGCGAACAACGCGAAAGCAGGCTTCGAAGCCCGGAGCCGGTGCCGTGCCGCCCTCGCATCGCGGCCGCGTGCGCGCATTGACGAGCTACGGCATGACGCCGGCGCAGGTTGCAGAACTCTACGGCGTCACGGTCGGCGAGATCGAGCGGATCATCAATACGCCGGCCTACTCCGCCAAAGCTCGATAAATGCCCCACTGTCGTTGCGGCAGCGAATTTTCCGAGGCCCGGGCGCGGCTCGGTTTCGACTGCTGCCTTGAATGCGGTAGAAAACAAGCGGCTGCCGAGACCGCGCGGCGCGCTTCAATGATTGCGCCGGTAAGTCATAAATCCAGCTACACTTATCTCGGCCCGGACAGCGCGACACAGCGTCAGCGTTTACTTGAGGGTTCGGCGAAAACACCGCCAATGCAGAGCGCGTGTCAGGTGATCGGCCGCGCTGCCCGTCCCAGACCAGTAAAACGCAAGCGCTATGAATTCGCCGGCTGGGAGTTCAAGTCCGACAAACAAGGCGTCCGACAGAAGCGGGCGATCCTCCGAGAAATCTCCTCAGATTGAGCTCTTCGGGGCGGCGGCGAGCCTCGTTTGGCCGGCCGCAGAATTGCGCCTTGCCTCGTGGCGCATCCCGGCCTTAGTTTGAGTCCTCAGACGTCTTAGCCGACCCGGCCGCCGGCGTTAAGTTGGGGGGTGCGTAGTGGAGCTGAATTCAGCCTGTCGCGCCGAGATGCCTTCGGCAACGGCTGCGCAATAGGAGGAATCGCCATGTCTGATGGCCGCTCATCGTCCAAGTCGTCAACGCGGATTGAGCAAACGGCTCCTGAATTGGAGAAAATCATCTCATCATCCGAGCCGATCCAATGTCTCGCCGACGGGTTCGGCGGCCCGCAGGGCCCGGCGGAGGGTCCGCTTTGGTGGAAGGAGGAAGGCTATCTTTTGTTCAGTGACATCCACAACAACAGGCGCATGAAATATGCACCGGGCAAGGGCGTATCCGTCTTCGAGGAACCGACAAACCGCGCCAATGGTCTAACCAGAGATCTGCAAGGCCGGCTCCTCGCTTGCGAGCACGACACACGGCGGGTCACTCGCCAGGAACTCGACGGTAGCACGACCGTCATCGCGAACAGCTTTCAAGGCCGGCAGCTCAATCGGCCCAATGACGTCGTCGTTAAGTCGGACGGCTGCATCTATTTCACCGACCCGTGGACCCATCCTTCTGCACCTGAGCAATGGGACCTGACCTTTACAGGCGTCTACCGGGTCACACCCGATCTCGGCACGATAACCCTTCTGATCGGAGATTTCGTATTGCCCAATGGGCTAGCCTTCTCGCCCGATGAAGAGATTCTGTACATCAATGACACGCGCCGCGGACACATTCGGGCATTCGAGCTATTGCCTAATGGCACTCTGGCCAAACAGAGCGACCGCGTCTTTGCCGATTTGCGCGGGCCTGAACCCGGCGTTCCCGACGGCATGAAGGTGGATGTCGAAGGCAATGTCTATTGCGGCGGCGCGGGCGGGATCTGGATCATGGATTCGAGTGGCAAGATGCTCGGCCGCATCGTCCACGGCGCCCCGGCAACGACGAATATCGCATTCGGCGGCGATGACTGGCGAACCCTCTATTTCACTAGCCGCAATCATCTGGGCGCAGTCAATGTAAAGATTCCGGGTGTGCCCGTGCCGGTTCAAAAAGGCTAGCGCTCCTCGAACCCGCGTTACAAATCGCGCCTGACCCGGAAGGAGAATTTAAATGAGCGACGCCGAAATCGCCGCATTGCGCGAGAAGGTGGCAAGCAGACCACGCTCGGATGACTACCGGCAGAGAAGAAAGGATATCGACGAGCGCG
>JBARIB010000495.1:0-10956 GCA_049799535.1 Allostellaceae bacterium
TCATCGACGGCGTTTTTGGGGCGGGGCTCGCGAGACCCGTCGAGGGTGTCGCGCGGGCGGTCATCGAGGCGATCCACCAGCGGGCGCTGCCGGTCGTCGCAATCGATGTCCCGAGCGGCGTTGATGGCGAAAGCGGCGAGATCCGCGGGATCGCGCCGCGCGCCGCGCTGACGGTCACCTTCTTTCGTAAGAAACCAGGGCATCTCCTCTTACCGGGCCGCATCTATTGCGGCGAGACCGTGCTCGAGCAGATCGGCATCCCAGAGGGCGTCCTCGACCGGATCTCACTCGACATGGCCGCCAACGGCCCCGGCTGGTGGCTCGGCGCGTTGCCTTCACCGACGCTTGCCAGTCACAAATATACGCGAGGCCATGCGGTCGTCGTCGGCGGCGCGGTGATGACCGGAGCAGCGCGGTTGGCGGCACGCGCCGCCGCTCGTCTCGGCGCCGGGCTCGTCACGGTCGCAGCACCGGAGGGCGCTTTCCAGATCTATGCCGGGACGCTGACCGGGATCATCATCCATCCCGTCGCCGGCCCCGAAGACTTTCGCGCTTTCCTCGCAGATCCCCGCCGGAACGCTGCGCTGATCGGCCCGGGCGCCGGGGTCGGCGGCGAGACCCGCGAGAAGACATTGGCCATTCTCGAAGGGGGCAAAAGCGCGGTGCTCGACGCCGATGCGATCACGTCGTTTTCGGAAGATCCTCGGGCGCTGTTCGCAGCGATCCGTTCGCCCTGCGTGATGACGCCCCATGCGGGCGAGTTCGCGCGCCTGTTCGACACGACTGGCAGCAAACCCGAGCGCGCGCGCCGAGCGGCCCGTCAGAGCAATGCAGTTGTCCTGCTCAAGGGCGCCGATACGGTTGTCGCCGCCCCGGATGGCCGGCTAGCGATCAACACGGATGCGCCGCCGCAGCTTGCCACAGCCGGCAGCGGCGACGTTCTTTCCGGCATGGTGCTGAGCTTGCTTGCGCAGGGGATGGAGCCGTTTGCCGCAGCCGCGGCGGCGGCGTGGATTCACGGCGCTGCCGCCAGCCGCATCGGACGCGGGCTCATCGCCGAGGATCTCGTCGAGTCGATCCCATCCGTGCTTCAGGCCCTTTCGAGTAACCCGCAACCCCGTAACGATATTTTCCATTGACCTGCCGTCTGCGCTCGCGTCTCGTGCAACGCCCGTCATTGCCGTAAGTGGAGCCATGAGCGATCGCGCTCCCGCCAGCTTTTTCGAGGGCGTGTTCGACCGAACGCTGACCAACCTGCGGAGCGCATGGCGCGATATCGCGCTTTCCGCGCGCGGCGTCCTCGGCGGCACGCTTCGGCCGGACTTGCCCGGCGAAGACGCCAGCCGACTGCATCAGCAGATGCTGAGCTGCCTGGATGACCGCGCGGGCGGCGTCACCGCGCGTGCTAGGGCCGCCGAACTCGGGCGCACCTATCTGGCGCTCGATGCCGACGGACGACAGCGTTTTCTGCAGTTGCTTGCCCGCGAATTCGATGTCGATCACGACGAGGTCAGGCGTCGTTGCGATGCGCTGATCGCCGCAACGGATCCGGCCCGCCGATCGGCCGAAGAGACCGCGTTGCGCGGAGCGCTGGAACCTCCGCGCATCACCCTGCTCCGTCAGTTCAACGCACTCCCCGAAGGCGTCAAATTCCTAGTGGACCGTCGTGCCGAGCTAATCGCCCTTGGGCAGCGCGACCCGCTGTTCAGCGGGCTGGAAGAGGATTTGAAACGGCTTCTCGCCAACTGGTTCGACATCGGCTTTCTCGAACTCAAGCGTATCACCTGGGAATCGCCCGCGGCGCTCCTCGAAAGGCTGATGGTCTACGAGGCAGTTCACGAGATCCGCGGCTGGACCGATCTGAAGAACCGGCTCGATGCCGATCGCCGCTGCTTTGCTTTCTTCCATCCGCGCATGCCGGATGAGCCGCTGATTTTTGTCGAGGTGGCGCTGGTGCCGGGCATGTCGAGCAACGTTGATGCCCTGCTCGATGAAACGGCGCCGATTGGCGATCCGCAAGCGGCCGATGCAGCTATCTTCTACTCCATTTCGAACTGCCAACGGGGCCTCGCCGGGATCAGCTTCGGCGATTTCCTGATCAAGAGGGTGGCCGACGCGCTAACGACCGAACTACCGCGGCTCAAGATCTTCGCAACTCTCTCGCCCGTGCCGGGGTTCCGAGGCTGGCTCGAGCGTCAAGCGCGGTCGACGCCCGGCGACCTTCTGCTGCCAGCCGAGCGTGCCGCGATCGAGGCGCTTGGTGAGGAGCCGGGGCATGGGGACGTGGTGGCGATGCTGAATCAGGATGGGTGGCACGACAACCAGCGGGTTGCGAGCGTCTTGCGTGACCCCTTAATTCGCCTGTGCGCACGTTACCTCCTCAGGGAACAGGCAGCCTCGGGCCGTGCGCTCGACCCGGTGGCGCATTTTCACCTCAGCAATGGGGCGCGTGTCGAAAGGCTCAACTGGCTTGCCGACACCTCTGCGAAGGGTTTGCAGCAATCCGCCGGGATTATGGTCAATTACCTTTACCAGCTGACCGAGATTGAGACCAATCATGAGGCGTATCGCGGCGAGGGGCGGATTGCAGCATCTTCGGCCCTTCGCAGCCTCGTGCGAACAGGGTGAGGAATCCCCGACTTCGGACAATCGAGCAGTTGGCTGGCTCGTCTATGTTGTCCCCGGCGTTTATGCTAAGAACCGCTCTTCGATTGTGAACAGCCGCTCAGCAGCTGCGGCGGCGGGCGTGGCGGAATTGGCAGACGCACTGGATTTAGGTTCCAGCGATGGAAATCGTGGGGGTTCAAATCCCCCCGCCCGCACCATTTTACAGCCGATTTCCCAGCCAACTATAGGCCTTCTTTCATGCAAGTGACCGAAACCAATGCCGAGGGGCTGAAGCGCGAGTTCCGCGTCGTCGTTCCGGCAGGCGAACTCGAAGAAAAGGTGACTACCCGGCTTGGCGAAATCGGCCGGACTATCAACCTGCCAGGCTTTCGCCCTGGTAAGGTCCCGATGCAGATCCTGCGCAGACGCTTTGGCCCGTCCGTGCTGGGCGAGGTGCTGGAAAGCACCGTTCAGGGGACCTCGGCCGAGGCAATCCGTGAGCACAATCTGCGTCCGGCTTTGCCGCCCAAAGTCGATATCGTCTCGTTCAGTGAGGGCACTGATCTCGAATACAAAATGTCCCTCGAAGTTCTGCCCGAGATTCCGGAGCCAAGCTTTGCCGATCTCAACATCGAGCGACTTGTCGTCGAAGTGCCGGATGAGGACATCGACCGAGCCGTCGAGCGTATTGCGGAGCAGCAGCGGAAATCGGAACCGGCCGAGCGGCCGGCCGAGAACGGCGATATTGTCGTAATCGATATCGACGGGCGGAGCGGCGATCAGGAAATTCCTGGAGCCAGCGGGAAGGGCCGCGAAGTTTTGCTCGGCTCCGGCAACTTCATCCCGGGCTTCGAGGAGCAACTGATCGGCGCAAGCGCCGGCGAGCACCGGACGCTCCACCTCAGATTTCCCGAAGACTATGGGGTTCCGGAGTTTTCCGGTAAGGAAGTGGTGTTCGAAGTCGATGTGAAGGAGGTGAAGCAGCGCCTGCCAATTGTCGTCGACGACGAACTCGGCAAGGCGGTGGGGCTCGAAAATCTCGCTGAGCTGCGCGACGAAATCCGCCAACAGATGCAGCGGGACTACCAAGTTGCGACGCGTTTGCGTCTGAAGCGAGTTCTGCTCGATCGGCTCTCCGAAAGTTATGACTTTCCCGTTCCACCCGGTATGGTGGGTCTCGAATTTGACAATATCTGGCGGCAGTACCAGGCGGAAAAGGAGTCATCGGAAGCGGCGAGCGCTTCCGATGGAGAAGCCGGTGCCGGAGCCACTGAGAGCGGCGACGCTGAGGTCGAGGGTGAACCCGAAAGCGCCGCGCCTTCAGAGACCGAGGCGGCGCATACTCCCGAACCCGGAGGAGAGGGCGCTGACGATACAGCGCAGGCGAGCGGGGCGAGCGCTGGCGCGGATGAGAACGAGGAGGGCACGAAGGCCGAATACCGCAGGATCGCAGAGCGTCGGGTCAGGCTGGGGCTGCTCCTTGCAGAAGTTGGGCGCAGCAACAATATCACGGTGACCCAGGACGAACTGAATCAGGCGATTACCCGGGAAGCACGACGGCATCCGGGGTACGAACGCCAAGTGCTTGAGTTCTATCGTCAGAATCCCGGGGCTGTCGCCAATCTGAGGGCACCGATCTTCGAGGACAAGGTCATTGACTTCATCCTCGAACTGGCCAAGGTCGAAGAGCGAAGGATCAGCCCCCAGGAACTGCTAAGCATGCCCGACCAAGATGAAGGCGAGGCCGCGTCCGGCTGAGCCGTGGATCCGTCCCCGTTTTGCGCGCCTTTGCCCAGGAGGTTCAAAAATGCCGGATTATTTCGAACAGTACATGAATAACCTGGTGCCGATGGTGGTCGAGCAGACCAACCGCGGCGAACGCGCCTATGACATTTATTCGCGGCTGCTCAAGGAGCGGATCATCTTTTTGGTCGGTCCCGTTCACGACGCAGTGGCTAGCCTCATCTGTGCTCAGCTGTTGTTCCTCGAATCGGAAAACCCGGCGAAGGACATCGCCTTCTATATCAACTCGCCTGGCGGCGTCGTAACCTCGGGTCTGGCGATCTACGACACGATGCAATACATCCGCTCACCGGTCTCGACGGTTTGCATCGGCCAGGCTGCCTCGATGGGGTCGCTCCTGATGGCGGCCGGAGCGAAAGGGAAGCGGTTTTCCTTGCCAAATTCGCGGATGATGATCCATCAGCCCTCCGGCGGGGCGCAGGGTCAGGCGACCGATATCGAAATTCAAGCGCGGGAGATCCTGGCGTTGCGAGCCCGCCTGAACGAGATCTATGTCCGGCACACCGGGCAGTCGCTCGAAACCATTGCTGCTGCGGTCGAACGCGACAAGTTTCTGTCTCCGCTTGAGGCGAAGGAGTTCGGCCTCATCGATGAGGTGGTCGAAAGCCGGCCGGGCCGCGACGAACCGGAGAAAGGGTTCAAGTAGCCAAGGGCGCGCGCTTGACGGTTTCGGCGCTACACCTCGCGATGATTAAGTGGTTGTTGATCCGTCGAGAGCACATATACTTCAACTTCGGAAGTGGGTGGCCATCGCGCTCTCCGGCTTCCGAGTAAGGCCGAACGGTCCGGGGCCCTGCTCCAGCCGGTGACGGAGTGGCGATGACCAAATCGAGCGGCGGCGATTCGAAGAATACCCTCTACTGCTCTTTTTGCGGCAAGAGCCAGCACGAGGTCAGAAAGCTGATCGCCGGCCCAACGGTCTTCATTTGCGATGAATGTGTCGAGCTCTGCATGGATATCATCCGTGAGGAGCATAAGACGACCCTGGTCAAGTCGCGCGACGGGGTTCCCGGGCCGCGGGACATTTGCAAAGTGCTCGACGATTATGTGATCGGTCAGGACCACGCAAAGCGTGTGCTGTCGGTCGCAGTGCACAACCATTACAAGCGGCTCGCCCACGGGGCGAAGAACAACGATGTCGAGCTCGCCAAATCCAACATCTTGCTGGTCGGGCCGACGGGGTCGGGGAAGACCCTGCTCGCCCAGACTTTGGCGCGGATCATCGACGTGCCGTTTACGATGGCCGACGCCACGACGCTGACCGAGGCCGGCTATGTCGGCGAGGATGTCGAGAACATCATCCTGAAGCTGCTGCAGGCTGCAGACTACAATGTCGAGCGCGCGCAGCGCGGGATCGTCTATATCGACGAGGTCGACAAGATATCCCGTAAATCCGACAATCCGTCGATTACCCGTGACGTGTCGGGTGAAGGGGTCCAGCAAGCCCTCCTGAAGATAATGGAGGGGACGATCGCCTCGGTGCCCCCGCAGGGGGGCCGCAAGCACCCGCAGCAGGAGTTTTTGCAGGTCGACACGACCAATATCCTCTTTGTATGCGGGGGCGCGTTTGCTGGGCTTGAGAAGATTATCGCCCAGCGCCGGCAAGGCACTTCGATCGGCTTCGGCGCTGAGGTGCGCGGGCCGGACGAGCGCAAGACGGGAGAGATCCTAAAAGATCTCGAACCCGAAGACTTGCTGAAGTTTGGGCTGATCCCAGAATTTGTCGGGCGACTGCCCGTTGTGGCGACGCTCGACGATCTCGACGAGGCCGTGCTGGTCGACATTCTCACCAAGCCAAAAAACGCCTTGGTGAAACAATACCAGCGGCTGTTCGAGATGGAGGACGTAAGGCTGGAGCTGAACGAGGAGGCGCTCAAGGCGATCGCCCACAAGGCGATACTGCGCAAGACCGGCGCCCGCGGGTTGCGCTCGATCATGGAAGCGATCCTGCTCGACTCGATGTTCGAGCTGCCTAGCCTCATCGGCGTCAGCGAGATCGTCATCAATCGCGAGGTCGTCGAAGGGCGGGCAAAGCCGCTGCATATCTACTCTGACCGGCGCGGCGATGTGGGCACCGGCGACTGAGGCCGCCCTGCCACGCAGAGCTGCTCAGCCTGCAGGCCCGACTTGACGCTCGGCCCCGCGAGGCCAACCTTAGAACCGTACCCCTATCCTTGTGTCTCCGCTTGCGGGACCGCTTTTTGCAGATGAGGGCTCATGTCAGAAACTGCGCGCGGCGCGCTTTATCCCGTCCTGCCCCTACGCGACATCGTCGTCTTTCCGCACATGATCGTGCCGCTATTCGTCGGCCGCGAAAAGTCGGTGCGAGCGCTGGAGGACGTGATGAAGGACGACAAGCAGATCCTGCTTGTCACCCAAAAAAATGCCGCCCAGGACGATCCGGCGACTTCGGATATTTATACGGTCGGCACCGTCGGCACCGTGTTGCAACTGCTGAAGCTGCCGGACGGCACCGTCAAAGTGCTCGTCGAAGGGGGACAACGTGCCCGTATCGTCAAATTTGCCGATAATCAGCATTTCTTCCAGGCGGTTGCGGAGACCATTCCCGAGAGTGCCGGGGAGCAGCAGGAAACCGAGGCGCTGGCGCGCACGGTGGTGTCTCAGTTCGAGCAATACATCAAGCTCAACAAGAAAATCCCGCCCGAGGTTTTGGTCTCGATCAACCAGATCGAAGACCCAGGCAAGCTGGCCGACACGGTCGCAGCGCATTTGACCCTGAAAATACCCGAGAAGCAGGAGCTGCTTGAGACCGGAGTGGTCGCGGAGCGCCTCGAAAAAGTATTTGGCTACATGGAAGGGGAGATCGGGGTCCTCCAGGTCGAAAAGCGGATTCGCAACCGCGTCAAGCGTCAAATGGAGAAGACGCAGCGCGAGTACTATCTGAACGAGCAGCTCAAGGCGATCCAGAAGGAGCTCGGTGAGGGCGAAGATGGCCGCGATGAGATGGCCGAGCTCGAGGATCGCATCAACAAGACGAAATTCTCCAAGGAGGCGCGTGACAAGGCCGTTGCCGAGCTGAAAAAGCTGCGGAGCATGAGCCCGATGTCAGCCGAGGCGACGGTCGTGCGCAATTATCTCGATTGGCTGCTGTCGGTGCCGTGGCAAAACCGCACAAAGATTAAGCGCGACATCAACGGTGCCGAGAAGGTGCTCGATGCCGACCATTTCGGCCTCGAAAAGGTAAAGGAGCGCATCCTCGAATACCTGGCTGTGCAGCAGCGCATGAAGAAGATGAAAGGTCCGATCCTGTGTCTGGTCGGCGCGCCCGGGGTCGGCAAGACCTCGCTCGGCAAATCGGTCGCACGCGCGACCGGGCGGAACTTCGTGCGCATGTCATTGGGCGGAGTCCGGGACGAGGCCGAGATCCGCGGCCATCGGCGCACCTATATCGGCTCAATGCCGGGCAAGATCATTCAAGGCATGAAGAAGGCCAAGTCCTCGAACCCGCTGTTCTTGCTCGACGAGGTCGATAAGCTCGGCGCCGACTGGCGTGGCGACCCGTCTTCGGCGCTGCTCGAAGTGCTCGACCCGGAGCAGAACTCGACCTTCAACGATCACTACCTCGAGGTGGATTACGATCTCTCGGATGTGATGTTCGTAACCACGGCGAACACGCTGCGCATTCCGCAGCCGCTGCTCGACCGCATGGAGATCATCCGTATCCCGGGTTACACCGAAGATGAGAAGGTGGAGATTGCCAAGCGTCACCTGATCCCGAAGCAGATGTCGGCTCACGGCATTCGCAAGAACGAGTGGAGCATCAGTGACGACGCGATCCGGGATCTAATCCGCTACTTCACGCGCGAGGCCGGGGTTCGCAATCTGGAGCGCGAGATCGCCAATCTGACCCGAAAGGCGATCAAAGACATCCTGATGAAGAAGACCGAGCGTGTCGCGGTGACCCGCCGCAATCTCGACAAATATGCCGGGGTGCGCAAATTCCGCTTCGGCGAGGCCGAGAGCGAGGATCTGGTCGGGTGCACCACCGGCCTTGCTTGGACCGAAGTCGGCGGCGAATTGCTGACCATCGAAGCCGTAACACTGCCTGGAAAGGGCCGGGTCACGGCGACCGGCAAGCTCGGCGATGTCATGAAGGAATCGGTGCAGGCCGCCGAGAGCTTCGTGAAGTCACGCAGTTACGCCTTTGGCATCAAGCCGACGGTGTTCGAGAAAAAAGACATCCACGTGCATGTGCCCGAAGGCGCCACACCCAAAGACGGGCCGTCGGCGGGCGTGGCGATGGTGACCTCGATCGTCTCGGTGCTCAACGGGATCCCGGTCAAGCGGGACATTGCTATGACCGGCGAGATCACGCTGCGCGGCCGGGTATTGCCGATCGGCGGTCTCAAGGAAAAGCTTCTCGCCGCGCTTCGCGGCGGGCTGAAAACCGTCCTGATTCCGCAGGAGAACGAAAAGGACCTTGCCGAAATCCCCGACAATGTAAAGCGCGGGTTGAAAATCATTCCGATCAAGACGGTCGACGAGCTCCTCGGCCAGGCACTGGCGGCGCCTCTGACGCCACTGGCTTGGCCGGAGGAGGAAGCCGAGCCGGTGATACCCGCCCAGGGCGAGGAGCGTTCGGGGGTGGTCACCCATTGATCGAGGTGAAGCAGGTAGTCAAGCAGCAAGCAATATCGGCGGATTGCCTGCGGAAAATCGTTTGATTGCAGCCTTGCAGCGCGGTTGACCCTGTGTCAGCCGCGCTCTAAACTCTGCGGCGAAACTTTGCTTGGTCCCGCACACTCGCCCAGGGGGGTATCGTGAATAGAAACGAACTCGTCGACTCCGTCAGCAACAAGACTGACTTGAGAAAGTCGGAGGCGAGCAAGGCCGTAGACGCGGTATTCGACGCTATTGCAGAGGCACTGAAAGGCGGTGACGAGGTTCGCCTGGTGGGCTTCGGCACATTTTCGGTCGCCTCCCGGGCGGCATCCGAAGGACGCAACCCCCGTACGGGTGAGAAGATCCACATCGCCGCGTCGAAGCAGGCCAAATTTAAGCCCGGCAAGGGATTGCGCGATTCGCTGAATTAGCCCGCCTGGGGCCGAGCTAACCGGCGCGGCGCCGACCCGGCGATCGTGGCGATCGTGACAGAGGGGCGATTAGCTCAGCTGGCAGAGCATCTCGTTTACACCGAGAGGGTCGGCGGTTCGAGTCCGTCATCGCCCACCACTCGCCTGGGCTGGTTAGAACCCAGGATCGGAACCGCTCGCCGGCCCTCAAACCCGGCCAAGGGCTAAGAGCCGGTCGCCGGCTGGCGGGCTTACCGGGAAGACGAGGTTTTGCGATCCCAGTACCCGACCGCAGCCGGAAATACGGTTTGGCAGCGCGTCGCCTGGGGCGCACCGTCTAAAGTGTCAGCGGCGGCTCGCCAGACGGCGTAGTGGGGGGCCGCCCGATGCGCCTCCAGCGCCGCCTCGTCCCGGTAGACTTCGTAGAAATAGTAGACGTTCCGGTCCTCTCCGTCCTGCAGGACGTTGAAGCGCATGCAGCCCGGCTCGTCCCGCTCCGAGCCGAGGGCGTCGACTTCGATCGCCTTCAGGAAGCGCTCGCGCGCGTCGGGCTTGACCCGGACCTTCACCCACATGGCCAGCATTTCGTGCCTCCTTCTGTCGCCAAGTTCGTGCCTACGCGTTCCGCTGTGATACAGTGGGAATTGCGTCAACCCAAGGGGAGAATCGTCATGAAGGTGGCCACGCTCAAAGACATACCGAATGTGCCGGTGGAAGGCGCTGCCGAGCCGATCGAAGGGTGGAAGGGGCCGGTTCAGAGGTCGCGTCAGACTATCCTTCAGCCCGGCGAGTCCGCGAACTACAACTGCAGTGTCGTGAACTTCAGCCAAGGCTGCACGACGGGATGGCATACGCACAATTGCGATCAGCTGCTGATCGTGACCTCGGGCTCCGGCATGGTGGCGAACGAGCATGAGCAGCGCGAGATCAATCCGGGTGATGTCGTGCACATCAAGGCGGGCGAACGCCATTGGCACGGCGCCAAGGCCAATTCGACGATGGGCCACATCACGATCACTCTCGCCGGCGGCCAGGCCACCTGGGGCTAACTCCGCCCTACGACACAGCCGAACCGTCGTCTCCGCGAAGGCGGCGATGACGAGCCTATAGGCTCGAGAGTCACGCAGGGGTTCTGCGCCGCTGGGCTCAATACGAACGCGGCAATCCCAAGACGTGCTGGCCGATATAGGCGAGGATCAGGTTGGTCGAGATCGGCGCGGTCTGGTAGAGGCGAGCTTCGCGCCATTTGCGCTCGATGTCGTATTCCTTGGCGAAGGCGAAACCGCCATAGGCTGCAAACGTCGCCTCGGCGGCGTGCCAGGTCGCCTCCGAGGCGAGCAGTTTCGCCATGTTGGCGTCGGCCCCGCACTCCTTGCCGTCGTCGAAAAGGGCGGCGGCGCGGCGGCAGATCATGTCGGCGGCTTCCAACTCGGCAAAGGCGCGGGCAAGCGGGAACTGCACCCCCTGGTTCTGCCCGATCGGCCGGTCGAAGACGATGCGCTCCCTGGCGTAG
>JBARIB010000496.1:0-12824 GCA_049799535.1 Allostellaceae bacterium
GAGGAAAGCCGTGAGAATCGCGCTGGCGTCGTTCCTCATTCTCGTCTTGCCCTTCTTCAGCAGAGCTGCCACCGCTGATTTCGCGGATTTCGCCTTTCAACCCCACCCCGGCGCGCGGCTCCCCCTCGGCCTAAGCTTCGCAGACGAGGACGGCCGGGCGGTGACGCTCGGGCAATTTTTCGCCGGTAAGCCTGTCATATTGGTGCTCGACTATTTGCGCTGCCACACATTGTGCGGGCTGACGTTGGAAAATCTCGTCGCCGGGCTCGACGGTCTGCCGCTCGATGCCGGTCGTGACTTCCAAGTCGTGACAATCAGCATCGACCCAAGCGACAATGCGACCGATCTGGCGGCGGCCAAGGCAAAGTACTTGGCTGGCTACCATCATGCCGAACCCAATAATGGCTGGCATTTCCTCGGCGGGCGGCGGACGGCGGTGCAGCAAGTCGCCGATACCATCGGCTTTCCTTATCGTTACGAGCCGGCCCTCGACCAATATATCCACCCTGCCGGCTTCGTCATTGCCGCTCCCGACGGGAGCATTAGCCGGTACTTGCTGGGTGTCGGCTCGCAAGCTGCGGACCTCAAGGCGGCGCTAGCCGATGCGGCGCGGGGGAGAACCGTCGGCCTGGTGACGCGCCTCTTACTGCTGTGCCACGGCGACACTCCGCAGCTCGGGCGCTACAGCCTACCGATCGAGGGCGCCTTCGTGGTCGCCAATCTTGCAGCAATGATCGGCGGCATAGCCCTATTCGTCGCGGTCCGGCGGCGGCGTCACGGCTGAGGCGACGATGTACCATTGGGTGCCGTTCTGGCCGAGAACCGCCGCCGTCAACGGCGAGGTTGTCAACGCGCTCTATATCGCCGAGCTCGCGGTCTGTGGTCTGATCCTGATGACCGTCGTCGGCATGATGTTCGGCTTTTGCCTGCGTTATCGAGCTGGCAACGCCGTTTCGCGCGCCGGCCTGACGGAAAAAACCTGGCATTGGGAGATTGGTTGGACCACGGCCACGCTTCTGCTTTTCCTGGTGGGCTTTGTCTGGGGGGCGGTGGTCTACATATGGCTCTACCAGTCGCCGCCCGGAGATCTCGAGGTCTATGTCGTCGGCAAGCAATGGATGTGGAAGATGGAGCATCCGGGCGGCCAGCGCGAAATCAACACGCTGCACGTTCCGGTCGACAAGACTGTGCGACTGGTGCTGGCGTCGCAGGATGTCATTCACAGCTTCTTCATTCCAGCCTTTCGCATCAAACACGATGTCGTCCCGGGCCAGTACGAGACGGTCTGGTTCAAGGCGACGAAGCCCGGCACCTATCAGCTCGAATGCTCCGAATATTGCGGCACGCAGCATGCGCATATGCGGGGCGAAGTCGTCGTCATGGAGCCGACCGCCTATGCGCGCTGGATCAGAGATCAAGGCGTCCACGAGTCACTTGCGCAGCAAGGCGAAGCCTTGTTCCGCGAACATGGCTGCAGCGGCTGTCATGGCGAAAACAGCACGGTCCACGCCCCGACTCTAACCCGCCTTTACGGGAGCCTGGTGCACCTGCAGGACGGTTCGACGGTGCGGGCTGACGAGCGCTACATCCGTGATTGCATCCTGGTGCCGCGAAGCTTCACGGTCGTAGGCTATCCGCCTGTGATGCCGGACTTCACGGGTCTGCTAGGCGAAGACGATCTGGTGAAGCTCGTCGCCTACATCAAATCTCTGGCCCGATAGGAACGCGCGCTATGGCAGCGATCACGGCTGATATCCCGACGACCTATCTCACTTCCGAAAACACGCTGCGCTCGTGGCTGCTGACCACAGATCACAAACGGATCGCGTTGTTGTTTTTTGGATCGATCACCTTCTTTTTCTTTATCGGGGGGTTTGCGGCGACGCTCATTCGTCTGCATCTGGCAACCCCGGAAGGGCTGCTGCAGCCCGATATGTACAACCGCATGTTCACGATGCACGGCATAATCATGGTGTGGTTTTTTCTCGTTCCTTCGATCCCGACGACGTTGGGGAATTTTGTATTGCCGTTGATGATCGGAGCGCGCGATCTGGCATTTCCCAGGATCAATCTCGCTAGCTGGTATGTATTCAATCTCTCGGGACTGGTGCTCCTTTACGCCCTGATCATGGGCGGCGTCGACACCGGTTGGACTTTTTACACTCCATTTTCGACCTTGTTCGCAAACGGCTACGTAACCGTTGCGGCACTGGCGGTATTCATCAATGGGTTTTCTTCGATCACGACCGGGCTCAATTTCGTGGTCACGGTACATCGTCTGCGAGCGCCCGGAATGACCTGGATGCGTCTGCCGCTATTTGTCTGGGGGATCTATTCGGTCAGCCTCGTCATGCTCCTGGCAACTCCGGTATTGGCGATGACCGTATTTCTCGTGGCAATGGAAAGGTTCATGCATGTCGGTATCTTCGATCCGGCGCGCGGCGGCGATCCGTTATTGTTTCAGCACATGTTCTGGTTTTACTCCCACCCCGCGGTCTACATCATGATCCTGCCGGCGATGGGCGTGGTCAGCGAGCTCATTACCTGTTTCGCCCGGAGACCGGTCTTCGGCTACACCGGTATGACCTATGCGCTGATGTCGATCGCAATCATCAGCTTCTTCGTCTGGGGTCATCACATGTTCACGGCCGGAATCTCGATCTATTCCGCTGTTGTGTTCTCATTGATGACGTTCTTTGTGGCGGTGCCCTCTGCGATCAAGGTGTTCAACTGGACGGCGACTTTGCACAAGGGTTCGATCACCTTTGATGCGCCGATGCTCTATGCGCTGGGCTTTGTCCTTCTATTCACGATCGGCGGTCTCACCGGGCTCATCGTCGCGACGGTAGCGCTCGATGTCCATCTTCAGGACACTTATTTCGTCATCGCGCATTTTCACTACATCATGGTCGGCGGCACCGTCAGCGCGTTTTTCGGCGGTCTTCATTACTGGTGGCCAAAGCTGACCGGCCGGCTCTACCCCGAGATGTGGGCGCGGATGGCTGCCATTCTGACCTTCGTCGGCTTCAATCTCACTTTCTTTCCTCAATTCATCCTGGGCTATCTCGGGATGCCGCGGCGCTACTACACCTATCCGCCTGAGTGGCAGTCGTGGAACGTGCTCTCTTCCGCGGGCGCTTCGATCCTCGCCGTCGCCTACCTCCTGCCGCTCGGTTATCTGGCATGGTCGCTGTTCCGCGGCGAACGGGCAGGGCCCAATCCATGGCGGGCGACGGGTCTCGAATGGCAGACCTCGTCACCCCCTCCGCAACACAATTTCGAACGCACACCGGTCGTGACCGCCGGGCCTTACCTCTACGACCCCGAAGATGGCAGCTTCACGGCGCAGAACGGTGTTGTGAATGCGTAGCCTGCATCCCGAGGTTCAGTATGCGACGCTCGACCAGCAGGGCGAGACTGCACAGCTCGGAATGTGGGTATTCCTTGCGACCGAGACATTGTTCTTCGGCGGGCTGATCTTCACCTATTTCGTCTACCGGAATGCGTACCCCAAAGAATTCGCGGAGGCGGGTAAGGACGCAGTGCTGTGGTGCGGCAGTGTCAACACCGGGCTGATGCTTACCAGCAGCTTGACGATGGTGCTCGCAATCGATGCCGCGGCCGACGGACGCCGCCGTCCGTTGAAGTATTGGCTGCTCGCCACCGCCGCTCTCGGCATCGCCTTCATAGGCATCAAAGGCTTTGAATGGTACTTGGATTTCGCCCATCAGGACGTTCCGGCCATCAATTTCCTGATGAAACCGGAGGAGGCACCGGCGGGCGAGCTGTTCTGGGTGTTCTATTTCATTGCAACGCCGTTGCATGCATTTCATTTGATCACCGGGATCGGCCTCATTTTCTACATGCTGTGGCGCGTGCGCCGCGGCGATCTGACCCCCGCCTATTATGCGCCGCTCGAGGTGGTCGGCCTCTACTGGAGCTTTGTCGACACGGTTTGGATTTTCCTCTTTCCTTGCATCTATCTCGTGGGCCGGTCATGAAATCGAGCACTCAGCACGAACCGGCCCTGCTTTACGTCATAGCTTGGTTGGTACTGGTTCTGCTTACCGGCATCAGTGTATGGACGGCCTTTCTGGCCCTCGGCATCTACGCTCCGGTCGTCCAGTTCAGCATTGCAGCGACCCAAGCGGCAATCGTTTTCATTTTGTTCATGCGCCTCAAAGGTCCGCCGTCCTTGAAGTGGCTCTTTGCCGGCGCGGGCTTTTTCTGGCTGCTGTTCCTCTATGGGCTCAGCACAACCGATTACGCGACCCGGCAGGGCTGGCCTTCTTAGATACTTTGCCGTAGAGGGGCGTGGACCGTGAGGTCCCACGACAACAGAGAGGGGCGCGGCGGCGCCCCTCTCGTCTCGACTTGCACTATCGCCCTTCGAAGGTCGCGACCAGACCGTTATCCGATAACATCACGTGGACAGTCTCGCCGTCTTTGGTAGCATCGGCCGCCCAACCTCGCACTGGCTTCAAATCGCTCAGATTTGTGTAGCCGTAATGCGATAGCTCTTGCTGGGCCTGTTGTTGGCTCGGCATCGTGCTGCTGCCCGAGCCACCCTGCCAACTCGACCGCGCCCCAGATGCCTGCGCGCTGTTGCCAAGCATGCCGGCATTCTCCCCACTGGTTCCGGCTGTGCCAGTTTTCGCATTCCCAGTGACGACCTCGGTCACTTGATCCGGGCTCAACAGCATCGCGATATGCGAACCGTCGGGCGCCTGCGCGCGGATGACAAAGGCCTCGGGGAGGACTTGGATATTCTTGAATCCGGACTGTTCCAGCGACTGCCGGATCTTCTGTTGCGTATCCGCGCTGACATTCGAGGCGGACGATTGGCCCCATCCAGATGGGCTACTCGCGTTGGCGTTGGTCTGTGTCCCCGGGGTGGTCATGGAGCCCTGGGCCCAAGCCATCGACCCCGCGGTGAGCATCAACACGCTCGCCATGGTTGCAATTTTCAAACCGATCATTTCAATGATTCCCGTGATGAGTTGCAGGATAGCTTTGGATCTTTCGCAAAGCTGCCCACAAAACACCCTCCCATCGCAGAAGTTCGCGCCATCCATCAAAAAACCGCAACGCTGGTGATCACTGCCGAATTAACCAGATATTGCACTGACGATGAAGATGTGGAAGCACGTTGGAACAGGAGATGGCTCGTCGGTGTTGGACGATTGGAAGCCGTTCAGGACTGCACATTTCGACGCCGGCAGTAGTCCCTGATGCATGGAGCCGAACCGAGACGATTTTTCGGTCTTAGTCCGGACAGGCGACTGCGCCAGTGAGAAATCGAAAATAGCCGGGCAATCGTAGAAGGCGAGGTAATCGATATGGCTAAGACGGTGAGCGATTTTTTTTGGGAGCGGCTTTCCGCCTGGGGCGTGAAGCGAATTTTTGGATATCCCGGCGACGGTATCAATGGCCTGGTCGGCGCTCTAGACCGAGCCGGCGACCGTCTCGAATTCGTTCAGGTCCGGCACGAGGAGATGGCCGCTTTCATGGCGAGCGGCCATGCCAAATTCACCGGCGAGATCGGTGTCTGCCTAGCGACGTCGGGCCCGGGCGCCATTCACTTATTGAATGGCCTCTATGACGCTCAGACCGATCATCAGCCGGTTCTGGCGATTGTCGGCCAGCAAGCACGGACTGCGCTCGGTGGACATTATCAGCAGGAAGTCGATCTGATCTCACTTTTTAAGGACGTCGCCCACGAATACGTCCATATGGCGACGGAGCCGGCGCAAGTGCGCCAGTTGATCGACCGCGCTATGCGGATCGCGAAGGCGGAACGTTGTGTCACCTGTATCATCATGCCGAATGATTTGCAGGAGATGGACGCAGTCGAATCGCCGCCGCAGAACCACGGCGCCATCCTGACCGGCATTGGCTATGACGCGCCGGATGTGCTCCCGGCAAAGAAAGAACTGGAGCGCGCCGCCCGCATTCTCAACGAAGGAAAGAAGGTAGCAATCCTCGTCGGGGCCGGCGCGTTGCACGCGACCGACGAGGTCATCGAGACTGCGGACAAGCTCGGGGCTGGGGTCGCCAAAGCGCTGCTCGGGAAGGCGGCGCTACCTGACGATCTGCCATTCGTGACCGGATCGATCGGGCTCCTCGGGACTAGGCCCAGCTACGAGATGATGACGGATTGCGACACGCTCTTCATGATCGGGTCGCGCTTCCCATACACTGAATTTCTGCCCGCGGAAGATCAGGCGCGGGGGGTGCAGATCGACCTCGATCCGCGCATGGTCAGCATGCGCTACCCGATGGAAGTGAATTTGATCGGCGACAGTGCGGCGACATTGCGCAAGCTGTTGCCGTTGCTCGAGCGCAAGCCGAACCGTTCTTGGCGCGAGACCATCGAAAAGAATGTCGCGGATTGGTGGAAGGTGCTCGAGAACCGGGCGATGCACGACGCAAATCCAATTAACCCGCAGCGCGTATATTGGGAATTGTCGCCCCGGCTGCCGGAGAACTGTATCATCGCTTGCGATACCGGCTCGGGAACCAACTGGTATGCCCGCGACGTCAAGATCCGCCGCGGCATGATGGCCTCGGTGTCGGGCACCCTGGCAACGATGGGGCCAGGCATGCCGTATGCGATCGCAGCGAAATTCGCCTATCCCGACCGGGTGGTGCTGGCCCTCTGCGGCGACGGCGCCTTGCAGATGAACGGCATGAACGAGCTGATCACGGTCGCCAAATACTGGCGCCAATGGAGTGATCCGCGGCTCGTCGTCCTCGCCCTCAACAACCGCGATCTCAATCAAGTCACCTGGGAGATGCGTGCGCAGGCGGGCAATCCGAAATTCGAAGCATCTCAGGATGTGCCCGATTTCCGCTATTCGCAATATGCCGAGCAGCTTGGGCTCAAGGGCGTCTTCGTCGACAACCCCGATCAGCTCGGCGCCGCCTGGGAAGCGGCGTTCGCGGCGGATCGGCCGTTTGTTCTCGAAGCTTACACCGACCCGGACGTTCCGCCTTTGCCGCCGCACATCACCCTGAAGCAGGCCCAGGCGTTTGCCACGACGTTGGTCAGAGGCGATCCGAGCCAGTGGAGAGTCATCAAGGAGACCGCAAAAGAGTTCGTTGCGGACGTGCTGCCCGCCCGTGGCTGACCGCGGGCCGGTCCCCATGGAAGGAGATCTTCTGCTATCGTCGTCGCCGCGTCATGCTGCGGCGACGATGGCGGCGCAACCGCCGCAGACACGGGCCGCTCCGGCACGGCGTTTCGGGGCTGGCGTACTGTTTGCCGGCATCGCCGCGCTCGCAGTGATCACTGTCTGCCGCTTGCTCGAGAAACCCCGGGACACCGCGCCGGAGGCTCAGGAGGAGCCGAAACGTGTCGGGGCGCCGCGATACCTCAATGGTGCCGCCGCTATTCTCTCCTTCAGTGTGTTGGGCGACAGTGCACTGGAGCATTACCGTGGCACTTACCACAATCCGGCGATGTATCTCGCGCCGACGGTCGCCGCGGCGACACTGGTGAATAGCCTGCATATGACACTGAAGCCGGAACATTTCGGGATGGCACGGACGGCGCTAGCTGGCCTGGGACTTGCCACCGGCGTCGGTGGCTTGAGTTTTCACCTCTACAATGTCGGCAAGCGTGAGGGTGGTTTCGATCTCTTGAACTTGTTCTACGGAGCCCCGCTAGGCGCGCCGATCGCAATGACTCTTGCCGGGCTCGCCGGGCTGGCCGCGTCGGATCTCGTGCGCGAAGGGGAGCGGCGGCAATCTGCAACCCTGCTGGAGCTGCCAGCCGGGAAAGTGATCGGCGCCGGCGCTGCCGTGGGTCTGATTGGCACCGTTGCAGAAGCGGGGTTATTGCATTTTCGCGGCGCCTTTCACAACCCGTTTATGTTTTTGCCTGTGACTTTGCCGCCCATTGCCGCGATCACGCTGGGCATGGCTACGCTGAGACCCGGTCTGCGCCGATTGGCTCGCGTTCTTCTACGCGCGACCACTGTGATGGGTGTTGCGGGGACCGGCTTTCACATTTATGGCGTCAGCCGAAATATGGGCGGCTTCTACAACAATTGGAGCCAGAACCTGCTGAACGGACCCCCATTGCCGGCGCCGCCTTCCTTCACTGGAGTGGCACTGGCCGGGCTCGCTGCAATCGAGCTGATGGACGCCGCATGAGCGAAGTCTTCCACGATCGCTTCCCGACCCACGATGTCCTCGACAAATGGGATTCGCCATCGTGGAACGAGCAGACACGCGCGGTCATCGGTAAGCGGCTGCATGAGATCCCCGACCGCCGCTTCCTGAAGGAAGGCGAGTGGGCGGTTCTGAGCGCGGTATGCGACCGGCTGATTCCGCAGCCCGATCGCGGCGAGGCTCCCGTTCCGATCGTTCCGTTCATCGACGAGAAGCTCTTCAAGAATCAGGGCGATGGTTACCGCTTCGAAGGAATGCCATCAATGCGCGAGGCATGGCGGCGGGGCCTGCAGGCTATTGAAGACGAGGCTTGCGCACGCTGGGGCTGCGGATTTCGTGAATTGCCGACCAACCAGCAAGACGCCGTGCTGCGGGCGATCCAGTACGGCGATGTGCGCAGCGCGGCATGGGAAGGGCTTCCGCCAAAGCGCTTTTTTCGGAGTGTAGTACTGCGCGCGGTGGTGAGCGTGTACTACGCGCACCCGGCGGCTTGGAACGAGATCGGCTTTGGCGGGCCCGCCTCGCCGCGCGGCTATGTCCGGATGGGCTTCAACCGCCGCGACCCTTGGGAAGCGGAAGAGCGCCATGCTCGATAAACCGCGTGCCAAGGACGGGCGCGCGCCGGATGTGTTCCACCCCGGCGGGTGGATCCCGATGCGCTGCTATCGCGACGAGGACGAAGTCGATTTCGCGATCGTCGGGACTGGCGCAGGCGGCGGAACATTGGCGTGCAAGCTTGCCGAGGCCGGCTTTTCTGTCGTCGCGCTTGATGCCGGCGCATTCTGGCGTCCACTCGAGGACTTCGCCTCGGATGAATACGAGCAGGAAAAACTGTACTGGCTCGGCGAGCGAATTACCGGCGGCGACGATCCAATCCAGCTCGGCAGCAACAACAGCGGCCGGAGCGTCGGGGGCAGCACCGTCCACTTCCAGATGGTGTCGCTGCGGCTTGGTCCGGACCGCTTCAAGGCACGGTCTCGGCTCGGCTACGCGGTCGACTGGCCGATCTCGCCAGAAGAGATGTGGCATTACTACGACGTCGTCGAGGATGCGCTAAAGATCTCCGGCCCGGTGAACTATCCCTGGGGTCCGCCGCGGCGCCGTTATCCATATCGCCCGCATGAAATAAACGCCGCTGGGCTGGTCTTGGCGCGCGGCTGCGAAGCGCTCGGCATCGCCTGGGCGGCAACGCCGCTGGCAACGATTTCGGCTCCCCGGGGAAAGGCGCACCCCTGCGTCTACCGGGGCTTTTGCAAGATCGGCTGTTCGACGAATGCCAAGCAGAGCGCGCTCATAACATGGATCCCCCGCGCGATCGCCGCGAGAGCGGAGATCCGGGACCTTGCGATGGTGGGACGGATCGACATTGGTGCGTCCGGAAGGGTCAAGGGCCTCCATTACCATCGCGAAGGCGAATGGCGCCGCCAGCGCGCCAAAAATGTCGTCGTTGCCGGTTATGCGATCGAGACGCCACGCCTGCTTTTGAACTCCGCCTGCCCGCAATTTCCCGATGGGCTCGCGAACAGCAGCGGCATGGTCGGGAAGTTTCTGATGACCCAGTCCAACCACGCCGCCTACGGCACGTTCGAGGAGGAGATCCGCTGGTACAAAGGGCCGCCGTCCTTGGCCATAACAGAGCATTGGAACTACACGGACGCCGGCACAGATTTTCCTGGCGGCTACTCTTACATGAGCCAGGGCCCCTTGCCGATAGACTGGGCGCATACGCTGACAGGCGAGCGCGCGCTATGGGGCATGGAGCTGCGCAACGAGATGGCGAAATATATCCATCAAGCGGGCCTGAAGATCGTCGGCGAGGTGCTGCCGCGGGAGAGTAATCGAGTCGAACTGACGGATGAGACCGACGAGTACGGTTTGTACATCCCGCGGGTTGTCTTCTCCTATGCCGAGGAGGACAGGAGGCTTTACGAGCACGCCTTGCGGTTCATGAGCGCGGCACTCGAGGCCGCCGGCGGCAAGGATATCTGGACCGCGGATGACACATGCCACCTACTCGGCACGTGCCGGATGGGCACCAATCCAAAGGACAGCGTCACCGACGCCGATGGGCGTTGCTGGGACATCGCCAATTTGTGGATCTGCGACGGATCGCTGTTCCCGACTTGTGGCGGAGTAAACCCGTCGTTGACGATCCAGGCCCTTGCCTGCCGGATCGGCGACCGCATCCGCGAGCTGGCGCGTCGTGGCGAGCTGTGAGGGTGTGGGGCATGGATCAGATCGAATACGCGCGAGACGAGCAGGCGTCCAACAAGCAGCCCGTTCCTGAGACAGCGCTCAGCGGGACAGGAGCGGTCAACAGTTTGGGTTTGGGCGATAAAAGCGTATCGCGCGGAGGGGTCACGCTTGCCGCAGTCGCACTCGTCGCGGGAGCATTGGCCGCTCTCAGCCGACGTAGTGCCCCTGCGGGTGTGCGAGGACCACCTTCTTTTGCTCTCGTCGACAGAAATCTCGCATGGGCCTCGCCCGCTGTCCTCGACAGCAGCCCGCAGCGGCGCCTCTATGCCGGCACCAATCCTGATCGAGCGGTAACGGTGGAGGATTTGCGGGCGATGGCGCATCGCCGCTTGCCTGGCTTTGCTCTCGAATATCTCGAGGGCGGCAGTGAGGATGAGGCGTCGCTTACACGCAATATCGCCGCTCTCGCCGAGTGGCGTTTTCTGCATCGATCAATGGCCGACGTCTCGCGGCGGGATATCT
The DNA here is from genome assembly GCA_049799535.1 of Allostellaceae bacterium. Classification (GTDB taxonomy): domain Bacteria; phylum Pseudomonadota; class Alphaproteobacteria; order ATCC43930; family CGMCC-115725; genus AP-15. The sequence continues at coordinate 10,894 of JBARIB010000496.1, forward strand.
CAACGACGCTGTTCGGCCGGAAAATGGCGCTTCCCGTTGCGGTCGCGCCGACGGGCCTCAACGAGCTGTTCTGGCCGCATGCCGATCTGAGGCTAGCCCAGGCTGCAGCCGAGGCTGGCATCCCGTTTGCGCAGAGCACGATGTCGAACGACGGCATGTCGCGGGTCGCCCGCGTGCCCGGGCTGCGTTACTGGTGGCAACTCTATGTCTTCGGCCTCCCGGAGATCCGTGAGACGTTGATCGAACGAGCGCGAAACAACGGATGCGAAGCGCTGATCGTCACGGTCGATGCGCAGATCTATGGCAACCGGGAATGGCACAGCCGGACGATGTCGGATCCGACGGCTCTGACATTGAGCTCGAAGCTCGATGCGCTGATGCACCCGCGCTGGCTGGCAGGCGGGATTCTAACCCACGGAATGCCGCGTTTCGAGAATGTGATCGAGTTCGTGCCAAAGGATAGGCGTAGGTTTTTCGACAGCGCCCGTTGGATCCGCTCGCAGATGGATCGCGCGTTGTCGTGGCAGACGATTGCACGGATTCGTGAACGCTGGCCGCGCAAGCTGATCATCAAGGGTCTCCTTTCGATTGAAGACGTTGTGAAGGCTGCTGAGATAGGCGCCGACGCGGTTGCCATCTCAAATCATGGCGGCCGCCAGCTGGATTGGGCCGTAGCGCCACTGGACCTGCTTCCGGCGACGCGCCAAGCGGTTGGTGACCGGATCGCGATCCTCGTCGATGGCGGAATGCGCCGCGGCACCGATGTGATAAAAGCCGTGGCGCTGGGCGCCGACGCGGTTTTGGTTGGGCGCGCTGTACTCTACGGCGTCGCCGCCGCCGGCAAAGACGGCGCCAAGCGAGCGCTTACCATCTTCCGTGAGGAGATTGAGCGCGACCTAGGCCTTCTGGGTGTACCTTCGATCGCCGAGCTAAGCTCTCGTCTGCTCGTCCGTTTCAGCCAGCCTCGAGTATCGGGCGATAGCATTCACTGACCAGCGCCGAACCGCAAGAGTTGAGGCGGTGGCGATGGCCAACAAGACAGCCCGGATCATCCGGATAGCTCCCATCGGAGCGAGACCGCTTCCGCAAAGTCAACATGGCGCAGCAGCCTGCGCTGAGCGGGTTTCGAAATTGTGAGGGCGATCGTGATCTCATGGCAATCCCGGGATCTAGCCATACGTTTGTCTTGCTAGTCTAAAGCTAACGGGCGCGACCTACCCGGCCAATTTGCCGTTTCTGGCGCCCAAGCATCATCACCATAGAGCGAAGCGTGGCGAAAGGTGTAGAGCGCGCTTCCCTCGGAGCGAACGCGGCCGACAAAGACCATTTCGCATTAATCTACCCGGCTGGTCCCCTTTTCGACGCTCCGATGCCGAACTTTCTCAATAGCGAGCAGCTAGGAATCATTGAGCGGTTGGCTACGCGGTCCTATCATCGTTTCGGGATCGGACGTCTGCTCATGGCACTGAGCTGCCAATTTGAGATGTCTGCAAATCCGTTCGGTATAGAGGGCAAAGCGGACCCGGGAAACTCGCTCGTCAAGATCATATGGAACCAGGGTCCGAAGACCCGACGCTGCTCATCCTGTCAAACGAGCGATTTAGAATGAAACGGCGCTAGAATGAGGTAGCGAGCCGCGCGGAGCGCCGCTCAGAGGCCGCAAAACCACAGGTTGCCCACCCTGGGACAACTGCAATTCACGCGGCGTCAAACGCAGGTTCGGGCCGTTTGTCGGTAGCGGCTTTTCCAATAGCTGACGCAGACGCGCATGCAGGCTCGCCATCGCCGGCGCGCCCTTGGTCGGCGCAAGGTAGTGTACCGCGGCAATCCGGATAGGAAGCCAGCGACGATCAGGATGGGAATCTGGCACCGCGGCAACGGCATGATTGTCGCTGCGTAACTGTCGCGCAAGGGGGGAGAGACGGGTATTG
>JBARIB010000497.1:0-3953 GCA_049799535.1 Allostellaceae bacterium
GGTACGCCCGCTCCCGGGCAATTCGAGGTCAGCGAGGAGGCTGCGGAGCGCGCCCTCGAACGCACGCTCGTCGCGACCGGCAACCAACTCGTGCCGTTCGGATTTGCCGAAATTGAACCGTTGTTCAGCTATACGCGTCGCGAGGCGACGACCTTGCTCGCCATTGCGGCCACGCCCACTCAAACCGTCGCAGTCAATTTCGGCGTAAATCGCAACGAGCTCGTGCCCGCGACCGATTTGCGCGTCGGTCTGCCTTACGAGTCGCAGGTCGAATTTTTTCTCCCGTGGAACTTCGATAATCAGCAGACGACGAACAACGCCGTCCAGCCGGCGCAACAGGTGGACAATCGCTGGGGAAACGCGGTTGGCGATCTCACCGTCGGTGCCGCCAAAACCTTTGTGCACGAGAGCGGCTGGATTCCGAGCATTTTGGGCCGAGTCAGCTATGAGATACCGACAGGGCCCCTGTTCGCTAACCGGACCCCTTTGGCGGGCGGTCAGAGCAGGCTGAACCTTTCAGTGACCGCGGTGAAACGACAGGACCCGCTGGTGTTTGTTGGGACCGGCGGCTATACAAAGGCATTTCAAGCCAGTCAGATCAATCCCGGCGACCAGAGCAATTTTAGTCTCGCGGCCTTCCTCGCGACCAGCCCGGAGACAACGCTGCGCGGGGTCTTGTCGCAAACTTTCCTTCAGAATCTAACGATCAATGATGTGGAGTTTAGGGGATCCAACACCGTTCAATCGCTGCTGACGTTCGGCGCGTCTTCAATTCTTGGCCGCGGCATCCTCGTCGATCTGCAGGTTGGTTTCGGCCTAACCAATCCCGCCCCGAAATACACCGTCGTTCTCTCATCCACTTGGCGGTTCGGCCTCGCTGGCCAATAATCCGGCCTTCGGATCCACACCATTGGGCGGGGCCAGCTCGAGAGCTGGAGGCGGCTGGCCAAACAGGCGGTTGGCGACCGAGGCGGCATGGGTACGGTTGCCCACACGAAGCTTCTTCATGATGTTTCGAACGTGCACCTTAACGGTACTTTCTTGCATTTGCAGTTCGGCGGCGATCCGCTTATTTGGCTTGCCTTCGCGCAGTAGCTCGATTACCGAGAGCTCGCGGGGAGTCAGGTCAAATCCTTTGGTCACTTCCCTGCGGGAGCACTCCGATCCGCCGTTAAACTTTGCTGCGACACTGAATGCATGCGCTGGGACGAAGGTTCCCCCTGCGGCAACGAGCCTAAGAGCCGCGAAGGCCACTTCAGCTTCGACGGAAGTGGGAATATAACCGCGGACGCCGCAAGCCAAGGCGTTGACGATATCCTCGACATCATCCCGCTCGGAGAGCAAGACGATCGCCGCCTGCGGCAAATGAACCTTGACGAGCTCGAGCGTTGTCTTGACCCAGGGATCCGCCAACTGAAGGCTCCGCGTGTGCACAACTACGAGCTCCGGGTGGCCAGCCGGCCCACGTTGCAGTGGAACAAGTTCATCGCAACTCGATGCTGAGACGGTCGCATATTCGGATAGCCCGCGAGCAAATTTTTCCGAAATCGACTGCCGGGTTAACGCCTTAGGGTCAATAAACGCAAGCAACCGCTGTCTCTTCCTGCGCGGACGCCCCGACTGTTCGGCCAAAAGGGTAGGGGTGGCGTCATCGCGATCGGTAACGGATGATTGCTTCACTGGACGGGAGGTTTTTCCTCGGCGCATGGCCGTTTACCCCCTTGAATAGCCCAAGTCTGATGCTTCAGCGCCGCCGCTTCGCCGTTCTGCCCTGGACGAGGACGAGCAGGGCTCGGGCTGGTCGTGACGTCCGGGTCTAAACGCCCTGACTGAGCCTTGACCGCAGGCGACGCGCATCCACATCCGGCTACCCCGTGCCTACTACAGACCCTTCTGCGTACCACTTGCATCAATTTTTCGTCAAATCCTTTTTAAGGTAAAAGCCGCTTTTATGCGTAATTTTTTTTAAACACTAAACCTCCGCGAGTATCTCAGGCACAGCGGGCGCCACTCAAAAAGCGGCGGCGATACCCGGTACCCGCTGAAAGTGAAGCAACGAAATGGGCGGGAATCCCCTTATGGCGCTGTGCTGAACCTCCTGCCCGAAGTGCCGCCGCCGCTGGGAACTCGTTCGGTCAAGGTCTGCTTTGGCTGTCGGAAAAACTCTTGTACAAGCCTCTTTACCCTAAAAAGCGCTACCTCAGCGTCAAACCTCTTTTACGCCTGGAACGTCTCCCACCAAGTTCTCGCTGATGAGCTAGACACCGACTTGGCAAAAATTGGCTCTCTCTGGCCATGGTGGCGAGCATCCTGGCCGGGAGATACGCATCTGGTCAAATAACATCCAATTTACCGTTTGAGCCCGACATTTAGCGGCGTGCCAAGGCAGCGTGGTGGGGACGACCCTGATGGTGGATACGAAGATAGCTCTGAGGCCGCTACCTTCGAAGATACTGGCAAGCGCTTTGCTCGAAGCTCTCGGTTGGTCCGGCACACCCAGCGTCGAGTCTGTATGATGTGTGTTCCGGCAGGGTTAATCGAGTTCAGCCGACCTCACCGAGGTCTCGCCATGCGGCGTAACCGAGAACGCAGTCGGCTGCAATCCCGCTCTCCTGATTTCGCACATCTGCATGTAAGCCGCCTCGAGATGCCGAGCGGAGCGCCCGGTGTCGAAGAGCGGGGAGATACGCAGGTTTTCCACCAGACGGGAACGCAGCTTGGCTAGGGACCGGAGATCGAGTGCGAGCCGTAGTGCTAAGCCCTCGTACTCGTCTAGCGACGTCGTGATCAGATCGCTGAGACCGACCGACCAAAGCAGACTCCCCGCCACCCGGCCCGCAAAAGTCTGGCCGGCACAAGTCAAAACCGGCAATCCCGCCCAAAGTGCGTCACTCGTCGTCACATGGGCGTTGTAGGGAAGAGTGTCCAGAAACAGATCAGCGAGGCGGTGCCGCGCAAGGTGCTCGCGTAAAGGCAGCCTTGGTGCAAAGACGAGCCTCTCGGCCGCGATTCCCCGCGCCCTGGCCTCGCGCGCGAGATTGGACTTGGCGCAGGAATTAGCGTCCAACAGCCACAATACGCTGGCCGGCACCGCATGCAGCAGCCGCATCCATATATCGAAGAACGCCGGCGTCATTTTGTAGCTGTCATTGAAGCAGCAGAAGACGAAGCCGGTTTCGGGCAGACCACATTCGGCCCGTGACGGCGTGTTCTCGGCAATCTCACGCTTGTTGTCATTGCATTGGTAGCAATCGGGTAAATGCACCAACCGCTCGCTGAAAAAAGGCTGCTGGTCCGGCGGCACGACAAATGGGTCGGCCATGATATAGTCGATGAACTCCGCGCCCATCGTGCACGGATAGCCGAGGTAATTGACCTGGATTGGTGCCGGCCGGTAGGCAAAGACCTTGGGCCGGGCGTTGAGTTTAAAACCGTCGAGGTTGACCAACACATCGACGGCATCGGTATGGATCAGCTGTGCTGTTTCGAAATCATTCAACGTGGAAATGTCGACGAATCGTTCGAACGCAGCGGCGAGACGGCTGCGCGCTGCGCTCGTGTCGCCCGGGCTGGCGGAGTAGCCGATGATCTCAAAACGTCCGCGGTCGTGCTGTTCGATGAGCCCGGAGATCAAGTATGTCGTCGCATGCGCATGGAATGACGATGAGAAATAGCCGATCCGTAGCCTTTGGCGTGGCTGAAACGCCCGGTGTGAAAACTCGGCAGATTTCGGAACCGCAAGCGTGGCGGCGACCCGGCAGGCATAGCTGAATTGTTCTTCGGCCGTGGACGATGCTGCCAGCAATTTGAACGCAACGGTGGGCGACGCCTGTCCTTGCAAGCCGATGCGAAATCTTTCGTGGTCCTTGCGGTGACCGGACCAATCGCAGATCCGCTGCTTTAAGTAGAACCAATTAGCTACGGCGTCGGCGTCATCGGGTTTGAGGGCGGCC
>JBARIB010000498.1:0-2274 GCA_049799535.1 Allostellaceae bacterium
GATGTTGGCGACGATCGACGTGCTGTCGAACGGCAGGCTGACTTTTGGTATCGGCGCCGGCTGGATGAAAGAGGAATTCGAGGCGCTGGGCGTGCCGCCCTTCTCCGAGCGCGGCGCGGTAACCGACGAGTACATCGACGCGTTTCGGGAATTGTGGACCAAGGACCAGCCGCGTTTCGAGGGCCGGCACGTCAAGTTCGCCGATATCCTGTTCGACCCGAAGCCGGTGCAGCAACCATATCCGCCGATCTGGGTGGGCGGCGAGAGCGGCCCGGCCTTGCGCCGCACGGCACGCATCGGCGACGCCTGGTACCCGATCGGCACCAATCCGCAGCACCGGCTCGACTCGATGAAGCGCTTCGAGGCCGGGGCCGACCGGCTCCGTCGGCTGACGCGCGAGGCCGGGCGGGACCCGGCGAAAATGGGCCTCGCCTATCGCATCACGAGCTGGGGGAAGTCTTTGCCGGCTCGCGCGGATGATGGCGAGAGGCGATTGTTCTCCGGCGAGATGGCGGAGGTTGTTTCCGATTTGCGGGCGTTCCGCGATGTTGGCGTCGGCTATGTCGATTTCAATTTTGAAGGCGCGACTGCCGAGGCGATGATTGCCAATATGCGGCGTTTCCGCGAGGACGTGCTGACAAAGCTGTGAGCACGTCCTGGAGCATTTCGTCGTGCACGGGCTTTCCCCGGGCATCCGCGTGGACCCCCGGGACTAGTCCGGGGGAGACGAAGAGAAGGAGAACGCATTGCTGAAGCTTGGATACAAGGCGTCGGCCGAACAATTCGGGCCACGCGAGTTGCTGGATTTCTCATGCCTGGCCGAGGAGGTCGGGTTCGACTCGGTGTTTGTCAGCGACCATTTCCAGCCGTGGAAGCACACAGGCGGGCATGCGCCGTTCTCGTTTGCCTGGCTCGCCGCGCTCGGCGTGAAGACTCGGCGTGTGCAGGTCGGCACCAGCGTCGCGACGCCGACCTTTCGCTATCATCCTTCCGTGGTCGCTCAGGCATTCGGCACCCTCGGCATCATGTTCCCCAACCGCGTCGTGCTCGGGGTCGGTACCGGCGAGTCATTGAACGACGTTCCGGCGGTCGGCATCAAATGGCCGGGGTTCAAGGAGCGTCAGGGCCGGCTGCGCGAGGCGATCACGTTGATCAAGCGGCTGTGGAGCGCGGAGCGGGTTACCTTCGAGGGCCAATATTATCGCACGATAGCTGCGACGATTTACGATCGTCCGGAAAAGCCGGTGCCGATTTGGATCGCCGCTTCGGGCCCGACCGCTGCGGCGATGGCCGGTGAGCTCGCCGAGGGCTTCATCTGCACCAGCGGCAAGGGCGATGCGCTCTATCGCGACACCTTGCTGCCCAAAGTCGATGAGGGCCTCAAACGCGCCGGACGCCCCGGCAACAGCATCGAGCGGATGATCGAGGTCAAGGTCTCGTTCGACACCGACCCCAGGCGGGCAATGGAAGATACGCGCCATTGGGCGGCGCTGGCGCTGACCACGGAAGAGAAGACGAGTGTCGAAGATCCGCGCGAGATGGAGCGGCTGGCCGATGCGTTGCCGCTCGAGCGGGCCGCGAGCCGCTGGATCGTTTCGGCCGATCCCGAAGAGCAATTGGCGCAGATCCGCCCTTATGTCGAACTCGGCTTCGACCACCTCGTGTTCCATGCCCCCGGTCCGGATCAGGCGCGGTTTTTGAGGCTCTATGCCGAGCGGGTCCTGCCGCTGCTGCGGGCAAAGCTTGGGTAAATGGCGTCGAAAGTCGCACTCATACCTTTGCACGGCATAAAGCTCGTCGAGCCGGGCGACGACCTCGGCGCCATCGCCGTTGCGGCGTTTGCGGCGAACGGCGTCGTCCCTGAGGGCGGCGATGTGCTGGTCGTGGCGCAGAAGATCGTCTCCAAGGCCGAGGGGCGGTATGTCGATGTGACTACAGTCGAGCCTTCGGAAAGGGCGAGCACGCTCGCCGCGGAAGTTGACAAGGACCCGCGTTTTGTCGAGGTCGTGCTGTCGGAGTCGCGGCGGGTAGTGCGCCATCGCCCGGGATTGCTGATCGTCGAGCATCGCCTCGGCTTTGTGATGGCCAATGCCGGCGTCGATCATTCAAACCTGCCGGCTGCGAGCGGCGGGGAGCAAATTCTGCTACTGCCGAAGGACCCGGACGGTTCCGCTCGGGCTCTGCGGGAGCATCTATTCGGGATTTTCGGCGCAAACATCGCCGTCATTGTCAGCGACAGCTTTGGTCGGGCTTGGCGCAAGGGAACGGTCGGCG
>JBARIB010000499.1:0-5966 GCA_049799535.1 Allostellaceae bacterium
CTATTCCGGCTTGAAGCAGTAAGCCGCTAGCTTATTGCCGTCGAGATCGCGAACATAAGCGGCGTAGGCATTGGGATGCCAACTGCGAGGGCCGACCGCGCCTTCATCCTTGCCGCCGGCAGCGAGCGCCCGTTTATGAAATTCCGCCACCGCCGCTCGGTTCGGCGCCACAAAGCTGATTGTGCCGCCATTCGCGAAACTCGCGGGCTGTCCGTTAGCCGGCTTCAATACGAAGAACTCCGGGGCCGATTCCCCCCAGATCGAGCCGTTCTCTCCCAAATCGTTCAAACGCTTGTAGCCGAGCGTACCCAGCACATTGTCGTAAAAAGAACGCGCCTTCGCCAGATCATTCGTGCCGACCGTGACGTGCGTGAATATGGCCACTGGATCCTCCTCGAAGTCGTCGTGACGAGCCTCTTCTTTATCCGCGGGCCCGCCAATGGCGGGCGCACCCGAGCACCTACCGGTAATTAGGCGGCCCCGCTTTTGGTAAATTTACCAGCTTCACGGGAGCCGGTAAACTCCGACGTCCAATCCGGTCCGCGACCGCGGAGTTGCAGCAAATTAACTTCAAATTTTGCGGGTTTAACCATCAATTCACACGCGATTTTAAGATTTGCCGGATAGATTCGGCAACATCGAAGGCTGGACGTCTAAAATAATTCGATGAGGGTGGCAATGTCGAACCCGGCATCATCGCAATCAGCGCATTTCTATAAACAGTCCTGGAGTTAGAAACAGAGCAGATACCAAAATAATTTGGAATTTTTCTAGGTGCGAACAATTTAGGGTGAAGTGACTATGACTTTATCTGACTCCGATGTCCAGCGGGCGGCTGACGCTATGATGCACGAATTCGGCGAACGCGCGGAACTCCAGGCGGTTCGATATGCCGATTTGATGCTGGGATATCAGAACCGCCCCGGGATGCTGATGTGGGCGCGGATCTGGCGAAGCATTGCGGAGACACATCCCGCACGGACAGGACTTCCTCACTGAGGCGGCCGGCCGGCTTGCTGATGGAGGAGCGTGGGAAATCGACCATTGCCTGAATTTCACGTCTACAGGTTTTGCTCTCTCGCCGATCGCCGGTAGCGTATGCTCGGTTGCAGCCACCCTAATGGAAAGGATCAAATTATGGCCAGGCTGCCACCGATTACCAGCAAGGAACAGGTTCCCGCCCAGCATTACTCAGTTGTTGACGACATTACGCAGAGCCGCGGTGCTATTCAGGGGCCGTTCACAATGTTCCTGCATTGTCCGGAGTTGGCCGGACGCGTCGCGCATCTCGGCGCGTTCGTTCGCTTTGAGGGTTCTCTGGACATGCGCGCGCGAGTGCTCGCAGCGATGACGGTCGCACGTGAACTGGAAGCAATCTATGTTTGGGGTGCTCAGACTGGCGGTGCCCGGCGCTTGGGAGTGCCGGAGGCGACGATTACCGCAATTCGCGGGAATCACTCGCGCGGCCTACCGCCCGAAGATGCCGAAATCGTAGACTTCACCCGACAACTGCTCCGCAAGCATCGCGTGGACGATGCGAGTGTGCGCTCATTACAAAGGCGCTTCGGCAATGAGGGGTTTATCGAGCTAACCGGTGCTATCGGGTATTACAGTATGCTGGCGATGACAGTGAATGCCTGCGAGCTCGAGCCTGCCCCTAATGCCGAAGTGCTGCAGACCTGATCCCGGTGACAATAAGCCAATGAGCGCTGCTTAAAAGCGGCGCTCGTTTTGTTTAATGAATACTGTTTCCCCTGGTCATCCGGGGCGCTGCTGCCGTACCCTCCCTGGTAGGCCCGGTCGCGTTCCCGTGCATGTTTCGTGGCCTCGTGATGGCCGATCACGCAGCCTGCACCCGCCCCAATCAGCCCATGATGACCGACAAAATGTCCAGCGACGCCACCGATGAGCGCTCCCCTGATGCAGCCCTTGGCCGGCGCCGGCATCGAACTGAAGGCCAAGCCCATCGCCGCCGCAGCAAAGGCTGCTGGCACCAGTAGCGCTCTCATCGGAACTCCGTGCATTGGGTTGTCACTCCCGACCAACATTCCGCGAACACGGCGTGTTCCAAGCCCGACCGAAGAATTCAATTGGCAGACCCTCCTTTTCAGTTCGTGAATGACTGCAAACGCACTTTGAACCAACGTAACCAAATTTAACACAGAATATTACTCAGAAGAGTTACGTTTCGATTACAACTTTTTACCAATCGCCTACCTGCCATTCATACGGGGATTACAAGGAGTGCTTAAGTTCCCGCGTCGACGCCCCGAGACCGGGGTTCGCAGAGGGAAAAAAACGAAATGTCAGGATTTCATGGTCTCGTCGAGCGAGAAATTCCGCGCCTTCGGCGGTATGCGCGCGCGCTTATGCGCAGCGCCGATCGGGCCGACGATCTCGTGCAGGAAACCCTTTTGCGCGCGATCGCCAAGTCTCATCTTTGGCAGTTGGGCACAGACATTCGCGCCTGGCTCTTTACCATCATGCACAATCAGTACGTCAACATGGTGCGGAAAGCGATGCGGGACGAGGCGGCCGTCGATATCGAACAGATATCGTCTTCGCTCGTCGCGACATCAGATCCCACCGCTTCGCAACAACTACGCGAGCTCGATCGCGCTCTCGCCCGGCTTCCGGCAGAGCAGCGTGAAGTTATCCTGCTGGTCGGTCTCGAGGGCCTGTCTTACGAAGGCGCGGCGCAGGTTCTCAGCGTGCCGGTCGGCACGGTACGGTCACGTCTTTCCCGCGGTCGCGACGCATTGCGCCGGTTAATGGATCTGCCGGAAAGGGCTGGTTGGGTGCCTGCGGCTGAACGTGAACCCGTTAGATTGGTAGCGTAGGGGCCGCGTCTCATCGGCTTGGTCCGCGGCTTCCGCGCCGATCGCAGCGGCGATGAGCGCGGAGTGCCGGGTCAGGGCTGGCGATAATGCAATAGCCCGCCTCCTGCCCGCGGCGGGTGCGCGCGGATTGCTTCCTCGTTCGGCTCGGTGCCCCAACCGGGCCCGTCGGGCAGCACGAGACAGCCGTTCTCGAACTTCGGCAGCACGGTAAATAACTCCTGGTCCCAAGACAGACGGTCGATATCGATCTCCATTATCCGCAAATTCGGCACGGCGGCAGCGAAGTGCGCGTTCATCATTGTCGCCAAATGACCGTAGAAATTGTGGGGCGCGATGTTGATTTCGAACGCATCGGCAGCGGTCGCGATCTTCATCGACTGCCACACGCCGTTCCACACAGCATCGATGATCGCGACATCCATTGACTGCTCGCGGAAATACGGTAGGAACTCGCGCAGACCCAGCAGGGTCTCGCATGAGCTGATCGGGTGGGGGCTCTGCCGGCGGATATAGGCGAGGGCTTCGGGATTGTAGCTGTCGATCTCGACCCAGAACATCTCGAAATCGGCAATCGCCCGCAGGATCTTCAGATACCCCTCGGTCTTGGCATTGAAATTCAGATCAAGCAACAAATCGACATCTGGACCGGCGCCGTCGCGAATAGCTTCGAGGTGAGCGCGCAAATTGCGCTGCACTTTCCTATCGACGTTGAGTTCGGGCGCGAAGGGAACGCCAAACCCCGGCCGCCAGCCCCTCGGGGTGCCGCCCTCGTAGATGAAGATGTTGGTTTTCAGCGCGGTAAAGCCTTTGTCGCGGACCTCGGCGCCGATCGCCTTGACCCCATCGAGGCTGGTGATTGCAGGGGTGTAGAGGTTCGGATGATTGATCCGCCAGGTTGCGCAATGCGACCAGTAGACGCGGATTCGGTCGCGGACCTTGCCTCCGAAGAGCACGTAGCAAGGGATCCCGAGCGCCTTGGCCTTCGCGTCAAGTAATGCGTTCTCGATAGCTCCGAGGCCTTCACCAACCACCCCGCCGGCGGCTGGCCGGGTTAGGCAGTACAGCTCGGTGTGTATTCGCTCATGGTCGAAGACGGGCTGCGCGATGACGCGGCCGGCGAGGCGCTTGATGACGGCGCTGACACCGGGCGAGCCAAAACCCTCATCGAATTCGCTCCAGCCGACGATGCCGTCGTCGGTTGTCAATTTGAGGAAATGGTAATTCCGCCAGCCGGCATCGCAGCGGAGAATTTCGAGATTTTTGACCTTCATCGGCGACCTCCGGTGCTCGGCACAGCCGGGAGAAAATAACGAACCCGGTTCATGGGCGCACTGCCGGCGTTTCGATTAGCATGCCGCGAGCTCGCTCCATCAGATACAGTTCGAGCGCGACGGCTTCCGGCGCGCCGTAGTCGTACCGCTCTGCTCTCACGCCGGTCATACAGTTGCGCAAGCGCCGCTGCAGCGAGCCGAGGCCCTGCCATTCGAGGCGGTAGACCGGATAACCGGTTGGGTGTCCCTGCGGGATCAAATTGCCGGCAAGGCGCTTGCCCCAGTTGTCGTCATGGCACTGGCTGCAGGCGAGGTTGAGTTGACCCTCGCGGCGATGGAACAGTTCATCTCCGAGGTCAGAGAAGCGCCCCAGTTCTGCGCCGCTCTGTGGCGCGATCGGCAACCCGCGCGATTGATGCGCGACAAAGGCCGTCAGAGACAGCAGCCCGTCGCTTTCCCAAGCGAGCGGCTTAGCCTGTTGATGCTCGCTGCGGCACTGGTTGATGCGCTGCTCGAGATCGAGCAGGCGACCGAGCTCCACATCAAATGCCGGGTAGCGCGCCGCAACGCCTTTCATGCTGCTTTGCGCCTCGCCGTGACAGTCCCGGCACGAGCGGTCGGCGCCCCCGGCTTTGCTGGCCCACAAGGTCTCGCCTTGCGCCACCCACAGCATGCCGGGGTTAGCTGTGTCATCGTCCTGCATCGCCTTAGTTTCGGGACTAAGGAATTCGTAGCCGGACTGCCTCTCCTGCGGTGCGATCTCAGCGGCTATCAGCGCCGCGCCGGCCAAGGCGAGCACGGCCCGAATGCAAACCCTCATTCGACCGTGATTGGCCGGGTCTCGGTCTGGCTTTGGCCGTGATCGTCGGTCCAGCTGAAGACCAGTTCGCCGCTCTCCGTCGCTCTGGTCGAGAACGCGATAAAGGGGTTCGCGGCGATCGCCGGGGACAGCTCGGCGCGGAACACCTCTTCGCTATTATAGGTGCAGACGAACCGGGTGATGATGTCGCGCGGGATTACAGCCCCCATGTCGTCGAGGCGATAGCCCGTCTCCATCGGATGCTGGATCAAGGTCTTGATCTCGACGATCTCGCCGCGCTTGGCGCGCTCGGGCACGTTGATCAACACTCGCGCCATCTGACCCTCACTGCTCCGTGCACGCCGCCAAGGTCACGATGACATCGGCGGTATCCGACCAAAAGCTGTCGTCATTGAGCCGCGCGATCGCAGTCAACCGTTGCGAGTCGGCGAGGCGAATGCGGGTCGAGACGTGCGCCCTGCCGGCGCGCGGCCCCAGGTGGAACGCCGCCACATAGGGCTGGGGGTTCTTCTGGTTGAAGATGTGGATACTATTGACATAGTCGGCCTCGGTCATCGGGCTCTCGACCGACACGGTCAGCGGCACGGCATTCCCGTTCTCGACGATGGATGGCAATTCCAGCTTGACCTTGCCCTGTTTAAGCGGCGCCTCGCCGATTAGCTCGCGGATCGCTTTGTCCATCGCAGCTTCCGTCGCGCTGGCCCCAGGGGCGAGCGCAACAATGGCGACCCCTGCGGCGGTTAGCAGCATGCAACGACGTGCAATCAGACGCCCCTGTAGACCAGCGAGGCCCGTGGAGCGAAGCGGCGTAGCCTGGGCTGTATGGCTCCGATGCAGCGTCATCAGTCACGCAAAGTCAGCAGGAATGCCACTACATCCTCGATCTGCTCGGCGGTCAGGATCGGCTTGCCGCGCCAGGCGCTGGCAACCCGCGTTAGTCCATCCACCCGATAATAAGATGGCATGATCGTGTCCGGGTTGAGCCGCGCTGCATCGACCAGCCGCAACCTCAGCTGCCCTTCAGACCAACGCGAG
>JBARIB010000500.1:0-2062 GCA_049799535.1 Allostellaceae bacterium
GCCGGCTCCTCATCGACGTCGAGCGCGATGTAGCACTGGCGCCGGAAATATTCGCTCGGCAGCATCGAGATCTGCCGCTCGCAGCCGGGACCGAACTTCTCCCATTGGTCGTCGAGCCGCCACAGCCACCAATAGAGCCACCCTGCCGTCCCTTCGAGAAAGGCGCAGCGCAGCCTCGGATGGCGTTCGAGCACACCGCCGCTGGTCAGGCTGGCGAGGGCCCCCATAAGCTCGACCGGATTGCGGATCGCGTGAGCGATCGGATGAAAATTGGCGTGACCAACATACCGCGCCCCGGCATCGTCTTTGAGTGCCGTCGTGCCGGTCGGATGAAACCCGATCGGCACGTCGAGCCGCTCGAGCTCATCCCAGAGCGGCGCGCACGCCTCGTCGTGCAAATGCTGGCCGTTGACCGGGTTGGGGGTGCCGATGACCGCGACCGCACCCAATTCGGTCACGCAGCGCCGCGCCTCCTCAACCGCCGAGCGAACGTCGTGCATCGCGATCTGTGCCGCGAATTTGAGGCGCTGCGGGTCGGTCTTGCAGTAATCGGCGGCCCAGTCGTTGTAAGCGCGGGCGAGTGCCGCCGCATAATCGGGCGGCAGATCGTCATGACACAGGATCTGCCGGCCGCGCGTGCCGTACATCACGGCAACGTCGATCCCTTCGATGTCCATGGCGGTCAAGGTCGAGACCGGATCAAAGCCGCGCGCCCGGGCGACATTGAAATGCGGGTGGGCCGCCCGGCTCTTGCGCCGCAATTCGCGCCGCGACGCCGCGGCACCCGGCGACTTGCCGTGCGCAGGAATGGCGAGCCCTTGCACGACCATTCCCTCGATCGTGTCGGCGTTGCCCTTGTCCGCCGTATTCTCGGCCAGTTGCTGTTGCTGCTCGCCGAAGAAACGCGGCGGGTTCGCCCGATGCGGCGAGTCGAGGTAGCGCACCCACAGATCGTCAGGCTCCATCATGTGGAGGTCGCTGTCGAGGATCAGATAACCGTCGCGTGCCATTGCTCACCTCCGAATTGCGCTATCCACAGCCGTCATCACCGGGGCTCGACCCGGTGATCCACGCCTTTTCTGCGCCGCCGAGGCAGTGTCGGGCGCATGGATGGCCGGATCAAGTCCACGGGTGTCCGGTACATTTTTTGCCATGCATAGCGCACGGCATTGATTCCACTGGGTCTGGGATTGTTGGGGAACGATCCGAACACGAGCGGGGGATCAATGCGCCATTACAATAGCGTTTTTCATCAGCTGCTGAAGCACGTCCCGTGGGAGGAGTTCGACGCGCTGGTGAAGGAGCACCGGGCCGACGCTCGGGTTCGCCGGTTGACGACAAAAAGCCAATTTCTGGCCATGCTGTGCGGGCAGTTTGCCGGCGCGGCGAGCCTGCGTGAGATTGTCGGCGGGATCGAGAGCCACCGGGCGCGGCTTTATCATCTGGGCGCCACACTGCCGCGGCGGGCGACCTTGGCGGACGCCAACCACGACCGGCCGGCCGAATTCTTCGCCGCGCTGCTGAGTTTGATGATCGGCCGCGCCCATCGTCGACTGCGCCGTAGCTTGGCCGAGACCACCTATCTGATCGATGCGAGCGGGCTCAGGCTCGACGCGCGCAGCCTCGATTGGGCGCGGTTTTCCGAGGGCGTGTGCGGCGCCAAGCTGCACGTCGTTTACGATCCCGACGCCGACCGGCCGATCTATGCCGCGATCACCCCGGCGCGGGTCAACGACATCACCGCCGCCCAGGCGATGCCGATCGAGCCCGGCGCCACCTACGTTTTCGATCTGGGCTATTATGACTATGCCTGGTGGGCCAAGCTCGACGCGGCACAGTGCCGGATCGTCACTCGCCTCAAATCCAATACCCCGTTGACGGTGGTCCAAGAATTGGTTGTCCCCGCGGGCGGCGCGATCCTCGCTGACCAGATCGGCCATCTGCCGGCACGCCAGAGCCTGCCCCTGGCATGAACAGGGGGCAGCGCGCGCCACAACCCCTTTGAGGACCCGGTGCGCGAGGTTCGCGTCAAGCTCGATAGCGGCAAGGTGTTGCGCATCCT
>JBARIB010000501.1:0-1971 GCA_049799535.1 Allostellaceae bacterium
CCCGACGGTCCGAATTGCGACTGGATCTGGAACGACCGGACTGGCGGTGGCCCTGAGTAACCGGTGCCGAGTATCGCGAGATAGGAATCTTCGGCTACCGGTGCCACGGGGCGGTTGACCCACACCGTGATCGTACTCGTGTTGCTGACATCGCGTTCGAAGAAATCAAACCCGGCCGTGACCCCATCCATCTGCGCGTCACTTAACTGCATCGGCTGTCCTGCCAACGCCACGCCGGCGAGGAACGGTAAAGCCGCTACGGCACCAAGCAACCTCTTCATTTGTTTTCCCTCCGATGGGTTACTGACAAAAAACCTGTGACGGAACGGACGCCTCACGCCAAAGCAAGAGGCGCCGTCCAACGCGTTAGGGTAGCGTTGCCGCCGAGTCCGCGTGGGTCGCGACAGCCGCCTGGAACAAGGCGGAAGCTGCGGTAGCTGTGCTCAAAGACTGGCCGACGGCAATCCCGATCTGGAGCCCCTTGATGCTGGTGACCGCGTTGGTCGCCGTCTGCGTGAAGGTGGTAGCGTCGAAATCGCCGAGTGCAAGCGCGGCCGCATTGGCGTTGGCAGCGGCGCCGGCGGTAACGACATCCAGCTGCGTATCGGACAGCATCTGCGCCGCATTCGCAGCGCCGGCAAGCGCAATCATCGATACGCCTGCGAGGAGAGAGGTCAATTTCAACTTCATTGACGGGTATCCTTTCTAAGCTTGGTGTTGATGAGAGGCAAGTGGCCCTTCCGGTGACCGACGACCCTTATTGCGCCGAGATCGGAAGCGGAGCGGTCGGCAGCGTGTTGGTCGCACTCGAGGCCGAGGAAGCCGCCGAGAGGGCCTTGATCAGGGTCAGCGTCGTCTCACCGAAAGTCGCGGTCACCGGAACGACAGCTGCCGCGCTGCCACTGCCGGTCGTCGTGGTAACGACGGAGACTTGCGACAGGGTCGCGGTCGCCGCCGCGACGATCTTGCCGAGCGCCTGGGCGTCTGCGGTCGAAGCCGCCGCGAACCCAGCCGTTACGGTATCCATCTGCGCGTCGCTCAGCGGTTGTGCCGCTGAGGCGGCGCCAGCCATGAACGGCAGAGCCGCTAGACCAAGAAGAAACTTATTCATTCAATCCTCCTTACTGTGGACGCCTACGTTTGGCCCGGGACCATCCTCGGGCCGTATCAGTAGCTTTAAGAAGCCCGATCGCTCGTCTCCGCTGAAAGGAGAATGCCGAGCCGACGCCTCCCGAGAGCTACCACCCGGGAACAAAAACGCCGTACACCGATGTGAAGCCGATCTGGATTGTCTGTCCAAGCGCGGTGTTGGTGGTACCGCCCGAGATTGTCTGGGTGTAATTTCCTTGGGCGGCGCCGCCGGTCGTCACATTCGTGCTCGAGCTAGGAGCCGGAGCCGGATCTCCAGTAACAGTGAGTCCATTGCCGCCCTTATTGCCGAACGGATTGAGCCCCCAGGCCACCGCAACACCGCTCGTGTTGCCACCCTCCGACCCGAACCCGTTCTCGACCGACTGGTTGGTTCCAAGTATCGAGCTCGACAATGTCGTGGCGTAAGTTTTCAACCCCGTCGCTTGCGCATCGGCAGTCGAAGCTACGATTGCGGAGCCAGCCGTGATGTGATCCAACTGGCCTTCCGATAAGGCGACGGCGCTACCGGCCTGCGCGATTGCCGAAGAGCAGAGCAGGGCGCCCGCCGCTGTGAGGAAAAATCTTAACGTTTTGGTATTCCCTGACACGTTCCGCTCCATTGATCGTTGCAGGGAACCTACGGCAGAAGAAAAGCGGGTTACAACTGCGCATAGGACGTACTTACCAACCCGCACCAGGCGTAACTATTATGGAGGTCCGCCACGGAGGTAGTCAGAAAGGGCTACAACTTTTGCCGCCCGGTGGAAGTCTGGGCAAAGCCCGTCCCAGAGGAGCGCGCTTTCTGTTCCTGCGGAGGCGCCCAGCGTAGCCGCTGTTGCC
>JBARIB010000502.1:0-2193 GCA_049799535.1 Allostellaceae bacterium
CCGCTGGTCGAGCTTATCCGCCCGATCTCACCCTTGGCGCTGTATCCGCTGGCGATCTTATGGCTCGGCATCGGCGACGGGTCGAAAATATTCATCATCGCGCTCGCCGCCTCGTTTCCGGTGATCCTCAATACCTTTGCCGGGGTACGCGGCATCGACGCCAACCTGTTCCGCGCATCCCGCTCGCTCGGCGCCACCGAGCTTGAGCTTTTCAAAGGCATCGTGCTGCCCGGCAGTCTTCCACATATCTTCACGGGCGTGCGACTGGCGTGGGGGATCTCCCTGATCGTCGTTATTGCCGCGGAAATGGTCGGCGCCCCCAGCGGGCTTGGCTACATGGTCCTCGACGCGCAACAGACTTTCCGAACCGAGCGGGTGTTCGCCGGCATCATCGTGATCGGGTTGGTGGGGGTCCTGACCGACCTTGGCTTCCGGTTACTACGCCGGCGGATGATGCCATGGTACCGCGAAACGGAAGGGTAGCCGGGCCTGCCAGCTTATGACGAACTCTGCACCCGCCTCGTCGACGGCTGCAAAGGGGCATGACCCGCCGTCGTGACCGATTTCCGCAAGCGCCTGCTTAGGGGTGGAGAGGCGTCAGGCTGATTGGGTTTGAGCCCTATCATCGGCCGCTCTCAAATCGCGCCTCTCGGACCAATACCTGCTGGTCCGGTCTCCTTCGATGGTGCAAGTCAATTCCGCTCTGGCGGAAGACCGACCGTCCGCATCCGATTTACCGGCTGTCGGATGACCCGTCAGACCGCCGATTCGGCTCGGGTCCGACAGCATAGCGTTGCAGGCTGACCAAGCGATCGCGCAGGATGCGTTGCGCCTCGGGGCGGAGCCGGTGCCAGTGGTATGGTTTGCGAGGAGCTTGATCGGTGTCGCGCACGAGCAAATGGACGCAATCGGTATTCCGGCTCCGCACCAGCGTGAACAAGATACCCTCATCGCCTTGGTCGCCGGCCAGCCAACCATGCGCGAGCAGCGCGAAGCTCCCGTCCTCACCTTCGATCATGATCAAGGCCTCCCGGATCTCGTTGCCGTAGGCCAACAAGAATTCATCTCGTGGTGATCGCATTTGACCCTCCTCGATGGCAGTGCGAGCCTATGCCCGGCGGAGCGGCAATGGATTGATCTGAATCAACGCCCATCGCCTTTAAAGAGAGTTATTGGGTCCCGGAAATGATGATGGACGCCCGTACCGCCCCTGAAATGTCGGAAGCGCTTAGCGAGCTCGCGCTCGATCTGCGCTGGACCTGGAGCCACGAGGCGGATGTCTTCTGGCAGCGGGTAGACCCGGAGGCATGGCGCCGCACGCAAAACCCTTGGATCATCCTTCAGGATATCTCGGCCGAGCGGCTGCGGGCGCTTTCCGCCGACCGCTCGTTCGTCGCCGAACTCGAGCGGCTTATCCGCTCGCGGCAGGATTACCTCGAAACGCCCAGCTGGTTCGCCTCGTCCCACGGCTCCGCGGCCCTGTCGGGGGTCGCCTATTTCAGCATGGAGTTCGGACTCGGCGAGGCATTGCCGCTCTACGCCGGCGGGCTCGGCATCCTGGCCGGCGATTTCCTGAAGGCGGCGAGCGATCTCGGTCTGCCGGTCATCGGCATCGGGCTTTTGTATCAGGAGGGCTACTTCCGCCAGATCATCGACGCCTCCGGTGAACAACAGGAGGCCTATCCGTTCAACGACCCCGGCTCGATGCCGATCCGACCCGCGAAAGGCACGGACGGCGCCTGGCTCCATATTCGTCTCGATTTGCCTGGGCGCACTGTCCAGCTGCGCGTGTGGCAGGCGGTGGTCGGGCGCATCACACTTTACCTGCTCGACGCGAACGACCCGCTCAACAGCCCGGTCGACCGGGGCATCACCGGCAAACTGTACGATGCCGGAACCGAGATCCGTCTGTTGCAGGAGATCATCCTCGGCGTCGGGGGCTGGCGAGTGGTCGAGGCCGTCGCCCCCCAGGTCGAAATCTGTCACATGAACGAGGGGCATGCGGCGCTTGCCGTCCTCGAGCGGGCGCGAGCCTACATGCAGCGCTCGGGCCTTTCCTTCTGGGAAGCGTTATGGGCAACGCGCCCCGGCAATCTGTTTACAACCCACACGCCGGTGGCGGCCGGCTTCGACCGTTTTCCACCCGATCTACTGGCCAAGTACGCACTTTACCTCGAGTCTTTTCTCGCCAAA
>JBARIB010000503.1:0-1798 GCA_049799535.1 Allostellaceae bacterium
AGGCCTATGAAGGGCCTGCCCTGGTCCTCGCCTACAGTCACTGCATCGCCCATGGCTACGACATGCGCGATGGCATGAAGCAGCAGCACCGCGCGGTCGCCAGCGGATATTGGCCGCTGTTCCGTTATGACCCGCGGATGTGCAAGTCCGGCATGAATCCGTTCCGCCTCGACAGCACGCGCCCGAGGCTGCCGGTTGAGGAGTTCGCGTATCGTGAGCTGCGTTACCGGGTTCTCACACAAACGCGGCCCGAAGAGGCGCGGATGCTGATGCGTCAGGCGCAGGCCGCGGCGAACGAGCGCTATCGGCTCTACGAGGACATGGCGGCGCGCGACGGAACACGGTTCCACCCATTCTGGCAGGATGAGGTCGTCACGCGCTATGAGATCCCGGCTGGAGCCGCGCAATGAACCTCGAGACGCGCTATCTCGGCCTGTCCTTGGCCCATCCGGTCATCGCCGGCGCCTCGCCGCTCTCGGCAACGTTCGACGGTATCCGCCGGCTCGAAGATGCGGGGGCGGCCGCGATCGTCGCCGCGTCGATCTATGAGGAGGAAGTCGAGGCGGAGGCGGCAGCACTCGACGCATTCGGGGCGATCGGTGCGGAAAGCAATCCAGAGGTGACGAGCTACCTGCCGCCCCTTCCGGGATATCCCGGCGCACTCGCTGCGCATCTCGAGTTCATCCGGCGTGCCGCCGACAGCCTCTCGGTGCCGCTGATCGCCAGCCTCAACGGGATCACGCGGGAAGGCTGGACGGGGATTGCCGCTGATCTGAAGGCGGCCGGAGCGGCGGCGGTCGAGCTCGATCTGTTCCACTTGGCGACCGACCCGCGGGAGACTTCCGCCGAGGTCGAGCGCCGCCTGGTCGAGACCGTGCGCGGGGTCCGCGCCGCCGTGGATATTCCCGTCGCCGTGAAACTCTCTCCGTATTTCACCGCGCCGGCTCATCTCGCCGCCGCGCTCAGCGACGCCGGAGCGAGCGGCATCGTCCTGTTCAACCGGTACTACGAGCCCGACATCGACCTCGCGACGCTGAATTTCCGCCCCAGCCTGCGCTTGTCGACAACGGAGGAAACCCGACTGGCGCTGATGTGGATCGCTATCTTGGCCGGAAAGACATCGCTCAGCCTTGCCGGCGGTAGGGGGGTGGAGGGACCCGAGGAGGTGATCAAATACCTGCTCGTTGGTGCGGATGCGGTTCTGACCGCATCGGCATTGCTGCGCAATGGGGCCGGCTATCTCCGCCAATTGGTGCAGGGAGTCGCGGAGTGGCTCGAGGCGCATGGTGCCGGTTCGGTGGCCGACATCCGGGGTCGCATGCGCGCGGACCGGCTTGGCGAGCCGGAGGCGCTGTTCCGCGCGAACTACCGGCAAACCCTGCTCTTCGGATATCCGCCTCCGGACACCGATCTCCGCAACCTGATCCGTGCTTCCGAAGGGCTGGCGGTGCCCCGCCACGATTGACCGGGGCAAATGCCGCCCTCTGTCGCGCGCGGTGGTCGAACAGCGCAGCAGGTACCTCCTGTCGCCGAGCGACAAAGATTGCACCGCAGAAGGAGGGGGACCAAAGTCTACCGCCCCCGGCTTCTCGCTCGCAACGGGCGGGCATTGCGTCGACCCATAGACGCAGACTGGAGTGACTGAACAATGATCGGGAACCGAACCATCGCGGAACAACCGAGGCGGTTTGCGGGTGGAAACGGCAGTGTTGCCGGAAACTACCCTCCTTTCCGGCATCTGCTGCGTCTTCTTATCGCTGCTGCGTTCTTATTGATCCTCGTCTTGGGAATTATCACC
>JBARIB010000504.1:0-1621 GCA_049799535.1 Allostellaceae bacterium
CGGTGTTGATCACCGCCAGGTGGCTGAGGGCCTGCGGGAAATTTCCGAGCATCCGCTGTCGTCGAGTATCCCATTCCTCCGAAAGCAGGCCGGCATCATTGCGCAACGCCAGCACGCGCTCGAAATAGGCGCGCGCCTCCGCGGTGCGTCCCTGCATGCCGAGACAATCGGCAAGCCAGCACGTGCAGGCGAGAAAAGCACCTTCCGCCGGTCCCTCTGTTCGTGACCAGCGCCGGACCAGCCGATCCTCGACCAACTCCTCCTCAATCGCAGCGATTGTGGCCGTGATGCGCGGGTCATCAATTGGCAAGAACCCGACAAGCGGCAGAAGGAGAAGGCTTGCGTCCAGTGTTTCCGACCCGAACGACTGGACGAAACTGTTGCGCGCTGGGTTGAACCCGTCGCGACAGATCCGCCGATGAATGGTTTCACGCAACTTTTCGAGCTGTCGCCGACGCGCGGTGTCAATGTGCGCAAGCTTCAGGAAGCGGTCGATCCCTACCCACGCCATCACCTTCGAATGAGTGAAATGCTGTGGCTGCCCGCGAGACTCCCACATCCCTTGGTCAGGACGTTCCCATACTTTCTCCAGGTGAGCGACTATCGCCTCTTCAATGGCGATATCCCAGGGCCGATCGTCTAGACCGACCTGCGCGCAAAGATGCAGCGAGTCGAGAACCTCTCCGTAGATATCGAGCTGAAACTGGTGTGCTGCTGGATTGCCGACCCGCACAGGACGGGCGCCATCATACCCCTGGAGCCAGGGCAGATCATGCTTGTCGATATGTCGCGATCCGTCCACGCGGTACATTGTCCGCAGACGCTCCGGTGCGCCCGCGGCGGCTCGCAAGAGCCAGTCGCGCCATGCGCGTGCCTCCTCCCGGTACCCGGCGTTGAGAAATGCCGACAGGGCGAAGGTCGAATCACGCAACCAGGTGTAGCGATAGTCCCAATTGCGCTTGCCGCCTGGCACCTCAGGCAATGACGTAGTCGGCGCCGCGATAAGGCCGCCGGTCTCGGCATCGCTCAGAGCCTGCAATGTGATCAGGGAACGCTTGACCGCATCCGGCCAGTCGGTGAGGCCCGTAAATCGACCCGCCCATCGCCTCCAGTATTCCGCGGTCGCGGCGATGATGGACGCGGTCTCGATGGCCGACGGTTCCGGCTCTTGCGACAGGCCGTATTGCAATGTGAAGGTGGCACATTCGCCAGCGCCGATCATGAATTCGGCGACGATACGCTGCCCAGCGCAGCGGACGTCGATAGGTGATCGAAATACCACCAGGTCCGGGCCGACAACCGCGCGCACGACGCGCGACTCAAACCGCAGCCAGGGCGGAATGCTGCCGTAGTCGAAGCGCAATGCCAGATCGAGCACCATCTCAATCTCGCCTGCTTCGCCGGTAACCTCGCGGATCACCGCCCGATGCGCTGCGCCGATCGGCATCAGGTCGGTTATGCGGACGATACCGGTTGCGGTTTCATGACGTGTTTCGAGGATGAGCGTGTCGCCGCAATAGCGACGGCAGGTGCGGCGCGGCGTCTCGCGGGGGGCGATCTTCCATCGCCCGTGCCGTTCATCGCCGAGCAGAGCCGCAAAGCACGCATCGCTGTCGAAATG
>JBARIB010000505.1:0-3410 GCA_049799535.1 Allostellaceae bacterium
GCTCGACCAGGATAAGGCAGGTACCCGCCGCATCGAGGAACACCATCTGGCCATTCGGCGTCGTGGACAGATGGCGGCAACCGACCACGTCGGTATAGAACCGCCTACTTTTCTCGACATCGCTCACGGGAATGCTGAAATTGGCAACGGCTTTGATCGCAACCATCCGACCCTCTCTTTATGACAGCGGTTATTCGGTACTGCCGGCCGTTCTCCGCATCGAGGCGTTTCGTCGTCCAATCCCATACTGATCGCCGACCTGGCTGATTTTTCCGTTCGTGAAATCGATTTCGAGCAGGTCTTCGGAGGACCCGATCACGGCGGCAGAACTATGAGTGCGCGCGTCAAAGATTTCGGTTCCGTCTACGCTGTTTTTGTTGGGAGCTACATAACCAAAATCGCCCTTTGTGTCGAAGGTCAGCCAGTGTGACCCGTGGCCGCTCCTCAGGGTCAATCTCTCCTTGAGGACCGGCGACATCGGATCGCGCATGTCCCAGATGTAGACATGCGGGTCACTCCGGTTGCCGTTCTGCCAAACCTCGGTTTGGTCGGGTGTCCAGCCGATCCCGTGCAACAACCCGGCATCGCCGGGCGGATGATCCGGGATCTTTGCGGTGACAATCTGGCCCGTCTTGAGGTTGGCAACCTGCATTCCCCAGAGATTGGTCACATTATTGACGGCGTGCTCGCTGGTGCTGTCGACCGCGTATGGACCGAGAATGCCGGCATAGGGTCCGACACGGGTTACCGCATAGCTGCGGGGGTCGATCAGATACAGGTACTTCCCGCTTCCGTCCCCGGCCTTGGTCTCCTGGAAAATCGGCCCGGATAGCGGGTATTGGGCGTCATGCGACCGATTGGAGAAATGCACCTGCCGAACAATATCGCCGGTATTGGCATCGACGACATTGATGAAATCGGCAGAGCCGCCTTCCCATGTCGGAATATAAAGAAGCTGTCCGTCCGGATGGATTGCCAGCCGATCGACACCGGGGCTAATCGCCTTATCCCAGACGATCCTGTCATCGTAAACGTTCAAGCAGTAAATTCTTCCGGCGCCAGAGACGTCTTGGTAGGCGACGTAGAGCCTGCCGGTGGGGGCGCTGACCGCCACTCCTCTAACATCGCCAACGCTGCGGACGGTTCGAATAGTTTTGATCAGAACGTGGCCCGCATCAATGTCGTAGACGGAAATTGATCCTCGATCATTCGGCGCCTCGTTGACCGCATAGAGAGTTCGCTGCCGCTCCGAAGACGTTGCGCCACCAGTCGCCGCCGCGACGAGGCAGAGCAGGCCGCAGAGGCAAAACAAAGATAGCGCATATGCTGGTTTCATGGTGCTCAGAACCTGCTATAGGCGACAAATTCGATCGTCTGCGTTCATCGCGTTTTTTTTGCGACAGCAGTGCCGGGTAGTCCCGCCTGAGCCATTGCTTGCGCTCTGGATTGCTGGGCTGGAGGCCCGTTTACGTAGGGTTTCAGAGCTGCATAGATGAAGCCGTTCACCGGCGTCGAGATGCCGTGGCGGCGCCCTAATTCGACGACCTTGCCGGCGAACCACGGCAGCTCGAGGCGATTGCCGCGGAAAAGGTCGTTGCCCATCGAGGTGGTGAGATAAGACGGCATCGACCACATCGCCGCGAGCGTCTTGTCGACGACATCAGCTGGCAGACTTACACCTTCGGCCAAGCCGACGGCGACGGTCTCGCGCAGGGCCGCTTCATAGAGGGCCAAAAGGTCGGGGTCGCCGCGCCAGCTTCCGAGCGGCAGCCGGGTCAATGCATTGAGCCCGCTGGCCGGGACGAGCAGGATGAACTTTTCCCAGATCGGGACCATGACGTCGGAACTGAGCACGCCCTCGAACCCGGCCGCCTCGCAAAGATCGCGAAGTTGCTGGCCGCGTTCGCTGACCCGGCCGTCGAGTTCAGCAAAGGTCATCCGCTGATAGGTGCCGGTCTGGCGGATGACCCCTGGCGAGACGATTGTGCCGGTCACGAACGCCATGCCGCCCATCACCGCTTCGCGTCCGAGAATGCGGGCCGTCCGCTCGGCGGCGTCAACACCGTTCTGCAGAGGGATCACCGCTGTCCGCGGCCCAACAATCGTGCGGATCTGCTGTGCGACGGGTTCGATGTCCCAAAGTTTGACGCAAGAGAGGACGAAATCTACGGGACCGATACTGGCGATATCATCCGTGGCCTGCGCCGGGCGGATCTGAAGCTCACCGCGATCCCCTTCGATGCGCAGGCCATTTTCCCGGATAGCCCGGAGATGAGCGCCGCGCGCGACGAAGGTTACATCCTCCCCGGCTCTGGCGAGCGAGGCGCCATAGGGTCCGCCAATACCGCCCGTGCCGATCACCGCGATGCGCATTCCAACCTCCTCGTCAGGTCAGGCCAGCGAGTAGCCCCTCTTCCCGGGAGTTCCGCCGGATGATTGGCGATACCCTCGTCCCCCGGAAGCGACCAGCGCGTTCACTCGCCTGGGCTCGCGCGAACCTAATCGGGAACGCTTTTCGGCCCAAGCCGGCCGCCTCCCTGGCAGGCTTGCGCGTGCAACCAAGCTTCCGCCGATAGGCGGCCCTGATAGACCTCCGAGTACAACCCGACCGGCCAGGTCAGCACGAATACAATGTTATTGACGATGTCGGTATTCCGGTTCGGGCAGGGACCGGGGAGCAGAAAGCCGATCGCCAGCAACGCAATTCCTATTGCAAGATAAAGGCCGACGATCGCCCGCACGGTTTTCCCTCGGCTAACAGAGCTAGGGGTCGTATCCCACTTGCCTGCAACCTGCAACTGATCGGTCCTGGGCAAAGGCAATCGGAAGCCATCGGTGGGCTTGGCGAGCCGCGTCAGCTTTGGCTAGGTTAGTTGGATCTCGGCCGCATCAGGAGTATCGCAATGGAATTCGGCATGTTTCACGAGTTTCCGTCACTCCCCGGCCGCAGCGAGAGCGAGGCCTTCGACGAGGCAATGGAGCAGGTCGACGCGGCCGAGCGGCTGGGGCTCGATGTGATGTGGCTGGCCGAACTCCACTTCGAGCCGCGGCGGTCGGTATTGTCGGCGCCGCTTAGCATCGCCAGCGCGATCGCCGCGCGCACCCGGCGCATGAAGATCGGAATCGCGGTCCAGGTCCTGCCGCTCTGTCACCCGCTGCGGCTCGCAGAAGAGGCCGCGACCGTCGATCAGCTGAGCCACGGCCGGCTGATCTTCGGGGTTGGACGCAGCGGGGTGGCGCAGACCTACGAAGCCTACGGCGTATCTTACGCCGAAAGCCGCGACCGTTTCCGCGAGATCCTCGACATCGTCGAGCAGGCTTGGACCAAGCCGAGCTTTTCATACGAAGGGAAATATCACCGCTTCAAAGACGTCGCGGTCGTGCCGAAGCCCTTTCAGAAGCCGACCCCG
>JBARIB010000506.1:0-3561 GCA_049799535.1 Allostellaceae bacterium
CCATCAGCAGGTCGCCCTTGTGCACGAACTGGTTGTCGGCGACCGGCAGCTCGACGATCTGGCCGGCGACTTGCGGCGCCATTGTCACGACATAGGCGCGCACCGTGCCGTCGCGCGTCCACGGCGCGCCCATATAGGCGTCCCACATCGCCCGCCCGAGCACGACGGCGACCGCGATCACCGCCAACGTGATCAGCAGTGGAAAAATGCGAAAGTGGCGTCTGCGCGGGGCGGGCAGCGCCGGCGGCGGCTCTGGCAACCGGGCCGCTGCGGAACTCTCCGTCTCAGCACTACGCCTCGCTTTCGTGTCGATATCGGACATTGCGAACTCAGCGCGCAGCGACGGTGAGCACTATCGTCGAGAGCACAATCATGTAAACGGCAAATACGAACACGGCCGGGTGCCACACATAGCGCAACAGACCGAAGCGGGCGGCGAACCGCCGCAGCCCGATCGTGACCACCCAGGCCGCGACCATCATCACCGAGATCGGCGCGATATAGACGCCGAACAGGTTGATCTCGGTGAACCTCACCCGGGCGCTCCCGCGTCGAAGTAAGCGGCATGTTGGGTGAGCGCCTCCGACATTGCAAGGATGCTGCCGCGGGCCCGCAGAGCGGCAGCGCCCGGACGAGAGGCGAGGGCCTCGTCGAGCCGGGTCAGGCGAGCGGTCGCGATCCCGCTGTCGCCTGACGCTAAGTCTTCGAGCGCCTCATCGAGCTCTGACCCCAGATCCAGCCGGCGAGCGATGCGGCGAAGTTGGATGATCTCGGTACCCACCGATAGCGCTGCCAGCAGCTGCGAGCGCTGTAATGGTTGGGCTTCATCGGGCAATGCCGCGATCCGGCCGTACATGCGGCCCTCCCAATCGTCGGGCGCCCGCGGGATCGGACCCGTTGCAAGTCGGCACAGATCGCGCCACGTCAGCGCCAGCAGCCGGCGCGTCCGGAACGCAGGCGACAGCGGCGGCATCAAGCGAAACGAAAACGCCGCGGCGCCCACACCTGCGACGATCGCCGACGCGGCATTGTAAAATTGCTCGGTGTCATAGCTCATCGGATTGGCGGGCGCGAGCAATGGCACGAAATTAAACGCCATCGCGGTAAACATCGCGGTCTGCCACGGCTGGGCCATCAGGGCGCCGGCCGGCACCAGGACAAGGCCAATCGCGAGGCTGAAAGAGACAAAAGTCTCCAAGTTCGGCAGCACGGCAAATGCGATGATCGCCGCAAAAACCGCACCGAAGCCAGTGCCCACCATGAAGCTCATGGCCGTAGCGTAAGCCTGGTCGGCTCGCGGCGCGAACAGGATGACGCCGATCGCAGCAAAGGTGATGGCCGAGGCACCGTTCGGCCATTCGGTGATGATCCAGAAGAGCTCGACGGCACCGATCGTGACGAAGGCGCGCCCGGCATTGATCAGAGGAGGAAGCCAATCGGGGATGCGAAGGCGGCGGATGCCGCGGCTGCGGACCGGCCGGGTAGGATCGGCAACGAGCAACGCCAGCCCGTTGAGCGCGTGCGAAATGCCGGCCAGCACTTCGGCCGTCTGATCAGCGAGCAGCCGCAATGACGGCGTCCTCGCGGGCAGAGCAACCAGCCTCCGCACCGCTGTGTCGCAGGCTTGGAGCAGGCGGGTCGGCTCGGCCATCCAGCGTACCGGCTCGCCCTGCACCGGAGCCGATCGCAGCTCCAGCGGCACGGCCTGCAGAACGGCGTCCGCCTCTTGCCTCGCTTGGTCATGCAAAACCCGGACGAGGTGAACCGCCACCGTACGCCAGCCAGCTAGGGCGGCAAACAAGCCGTCCACTGCCCTCTGCAACACCGGCGAACGATAGCGCAGTTGTGAAGATTCGCCGATCGCCTCGTCGATGACGGGGTCGAGCGCGGTCACGCGCCGGACGAGCTCGCGCCGGACCGGCTGCGTGTCCGGGAGGTCCGGTCCGGCAAGCACCAATGTGCCGGTGAACCGGCCTGCGATTTCGGCGGAGAGAGCGGCGAACAATGTGGCCAGCCGGCGTCGCGCACCGCCGAAATCCGTACCGGCGAGAACGACACCGGCAGAGACGATACCGATGCAGATCTCGCTGACGCGGTAGACGGCGAGCATAAAGGCGTCCCCATTCGGGCCGCCGGTCGCACCGAGCTGGTCGCTCGCGATGATCGCGGCTGTGTAGCCAGCCAGCGCTGCCGCATAGGCGGCAAAGTTTTTGAGAAGCGTGGCAACGAGCGCACAGCCGGCGCCCCACAACGAAAGGCCGATGAGAAACGGGGCGCGGTCCTGCGGAAAGCACGCGGTCAGCACGACGATCGCGACGGCGCCGACCACCGTGCCGATCATCCGGAACCAGCCCTTGCGCAGCGAAGCGCCGAGATGCGGCTGACACATGATCGCTGCGGAGGTGCCGGCCCAGTACGCGTTGTCGAGCTCGAGCCAGAACGCGACATAGAGCGCGAGACACACCGAAGCCCACAACCGCAATCCGAAAAGCAGTGGGGGGCCCGCGGCCCGCAAGGCATCCAACAACCACATCGCGGTGGATGCAACGGGCGAATCCTGCGCCGGAAGCTCAGCCTCTGTCATCAAACGAATTTAGCTGGTGAGCTATCAGCACCGACTTTGGTTGCCAGCAGCCCGGTCGATACCGAATGAGCGCCCTGGGCTGCCGCGAGCCACAACAAAAACTTGTGTCGGTGATCCGCTGTTGCTGCATCTGCAGCAAATCTGCAGCAAAATCTCGACTTCTGGTTGAAACTACGCCCGGCCGGGCGGTTGGTAGCGAACAACCCTCCTTCGGCAGTGATGTGGCGTTCTTGGCAGAATTCCATAAACTACTTGCATTTCCTCGCCAGGTACCCTCCGCCATGGCCTCTATTATCAGATGTTAATGCGGTAATTTTTTGATCACGATTATCGCAAGAATGCCGCCATTGCGGCCGGCCGGGTCAGCTGGTGGCCACGTCTGCTCGTACGCGCGTGCCGATAATCAATGCTCACCGCCAGTTTGAGCACCCCCGAGCGAGGTGCCTGCGGCCCCAGCGCCGACCGCCGAGGCAGGGCCCGCATTGCCGGTCGTGCCCGGCTCGGCCCACAGCCGGGCCCAATACGCGTTTTGTTCTGGCGGCTTTTGCAGGTTGGCGTTGTTGCCGTCGAACATCGTGCCGGTCTGTCCGACGACTGTCTGCGTCCGCGCACTTTGCGGTGCGGACGGCGGGTTGCCGCCTTGCGCAAAGGCTGATGTGGCCGCAGCGATGAGGATCATTGTCACTATAGCGGTGGGTTCGGAACTTCTCGCGGTCTTGGGCAGACTGCCCTACCAAGTCGAGTATCGGCGTCCCGGCGATCCGGGCAGAGGACCAGACGAACACCAGAGGTGCCGTGCTCGCCGAGAATCTGCGCATCTACGAAGGCGGGGCTGACACCCAGCCGGCGAGCCAGGTGAAACCTGAATCGCAGGCTGTCGAGATATGTGCCGGTGCTGAGGACGCGATCGTGACCCAACCTGCGCGTCGCGTCGGCTAGCGGATCCGGCGGATCGGTAACGACGAGCACTAGAGCCC
>JBARIB010000507.1:0-2388 GCA_049799535.1 Allostellaceae bacterium
TCCGGCGAGCCGCGAGGTATGTGGACAAGATCCTCAAGGGCGAGAAACCCGCTGATCTGCCGATCGAGCAGCCGACCAAGTTCGTGCTGGCGATCAATCAGACGACCGCAAAGGCGCTGGGGCTAACGATCCCGCCCACTCTGCTCGCCCGCGCCGACGAGGTCATCGAATGAGGCGGCGTGACCTCACAGCAATCCTCGGCGGCGCTACAGTCTCGCGGCTGGCAGCGCGCAGCAGCCGACCCGGATTTCCGGCGTCGCCATTTTGTCGGACAAGACGACAAGCCCCCGGGAGCAGACCCTTGCGCTGCTGACTAGCGCTGACTAGAATGAGCCTCGCTCAAGGATCGCAAAATGGACGCCTGGAAACTTCAGGATGCTAAGGCTCGTTTCAGCGAGGTTGTCGACCGGGCGCTGCGTGACGGCCCGCAGATCGTGACACGGCACGGCGAGAATGCTGTCGTGATTGTCGCTTACCGCGATTTTGTCGGCTCGGAGCCGGCGCGGGACTTCAAGGACTTCCTGATGTCGATTCCGCGTGTCGGCCTCGAAATCAAACCTTCGCGACGCCGTCCCCGGCGCACCGAGCTTTGAGCTTTCTTCTCGACACAAACGTCGTCTCGGAGCTCGCAAAGACCAGACCGAACTCCAAGGTGATCGCTTGGCTCGGATCGGTTCCGTCAACCGATTTGTTCTTGAGCGTCATCACGCTCGGAGAGATCAGGAAGGGCATCGAGAAAAAGCGAGCAGCAAGTCCGGGGGATGCTGCCCGGCTCGAAGCATGGCTCACAACCCTCGTGCTGCATTACCGCTCGCGCGTTCTCGCATTCGATCAGGACAGCGCCGACCAATGGGGACGGCTCATGGCGCTTCATCCAACAGTGCCGGTCGAGGACAGCCAACTCGCGGCGACGGCGTTGCAGCACCGCCTCACTTTCGCAACCCGCAATGTTCGGCATATTGCCAAAACCGGCGTCGCCTTTGTCGATCCCTTTTGAACAGATGACCATCGGTCGTCGTCGCTTGCTGGAGCGAACGGACCACCAAGCAGGCAATCTCCCGGTTCAGCAGGCGGTAAAACGGGAAACGGCCATCAAACTCAAAACCGCGAAGGCGCTCGGCCTGACGGTGCCGCCATCGATCCTCGCCCGCGCCGACGAGGTCACCGAATGAGACGCCGGGAATTGCTGCTCCTGCTGGGCGGAGCGTTGACCGCGGCGGGCGCGCTCCGCGCGCAGCAGAAGGCGGTGCCGATGGTTGGCTTCCTCCATTTTGCGTCGCCTGGCCCGTTTGCACCGTTTGTCGGCGCGTTCCAGAAGGGACTAGGTGAAACTGGCTACGTAGAGGGCCAGAATTTGGCGATCGAATATCGCTGGGCGGAGGGTCACTATGATAGGCTGCCTTCATTGGCCGCCGACCTCGTCGCCCGCAATGTCGACGTGATCGTGGCGGCCGGCCCCCCATCGGCACGCGCGGCGAAAAGTGCAACATCGGCGATCCCGATCGTCTTCTCGAGCGGCGACCCGGTAGGGGAGGGCCTGGTCGCCAGTCTCGCCCGGCCGGGCGGCAACCTGACGGGCGTCAGCATCCTCACCGTCGAGCTGATGGCCAAGCGGCTCGAACTGCTGTCCGAGCTGGTTCCCCGGGTCGGGGTGATCGCCCTGCTCGCCAACCCGAGCAATCCGAATACCGAGCCGATGATGCGCGACGTGCAGGAAGCGGCGCGCGCCAAGAGGATACAACTTCCGGTCCTGAAAGCCGGCAGCGAAAGCGAGATCGATGCCGCTTTCGCCTCCCTTGTCCAACTACAAGCGGGCGGGCTCGTCGTCGGCACCGACCCGTTCTTCAACAGCCGGCGCGAACAGCTCGTGGCACTGGCGGCACGCCATGCCGTTCCCGCGATCTATGAATGGCGCGAGTTCGCGGCGGCCGGCGGCCTGATCAGCTATGGACCGAGCCTGACTTCTATCTATCGCCAGGACGGGATTTACGCCGGAAAGATCCTCAAGGGCGCCAAGCCGGCCGATCTGCCGGTCCAGCAGCCGACCACCTTCGAGCTGGTCGTCAATCTCAAAACCGCGAACGCACTCGGCCTCACCATACCGCCTTCGATCCTCGCCCGCGCCGACGAGGCCATCGAATGAGGCGCCGCGGCAATACCGGTTTCGGCTCGGATCGGATATAGTCGCTGCGGTTTTCGGCACCACCTGCGCCCGGCACCGCTCGGATAGGCCGGCGAGGCGAGACAATGAGCGATGCGGTGCGGACATTTCTGTCGGGGTACCGGTCGAGCTTGGGCCGTCTAGGGCAGCTCGCATCATGGCGGCGTGGCCGGCATGGCGGGCTCTTGCGCAAATACGTGCTGTTGCTGGTGGGGCTGGTCAGCCTC
>JBARIB010000508.1:0-5742 GCA_049799535.1 Allostellaceae bacterium
AACCTTGGATATCCAGGCCCCGGGCGGCAACATCGCTGGCGACGAGAAGCCGGATCTCACCATTCCTAAAGCGGTCCAGGGTCTCTGTCCGCTTTGGCTGCGGCATGTCGCCGTGCAGCGCGGCGGCATCGAACCCGTGACGGTTCAGGGAACGGAACAGGATATCGACATCGCGCTTCCGATTACAGAAGATCAGCGCATTCCTGACCTCCTCGGACCGGATCAGGCGGCGTAGCGCCTCCCGCTTGTCTTCGGGACGGAGAACAGCGACCGATTGCACCACCGTTGCAGCTGGTGAAGCCGGCGGTGCCACTGCGATTTCCACAGGATTGCTTAGAAACGCGTCCGCCAGCTTGCGGATTTCGAGCGGCATTGTCGCTGAGAACAACAGAGTCTGGCGCGCCTCCGGCAGCAGTCCCACAATCCGTTCGACATCGGGAATGAATCCCATGTCGAGCATGCGGTCAGCCTCGTCGATGACCAGAAGCCGGGTATCTGAGAACAGGACCTTGCCCCGCTCGTAGAGGTCGAGAAGCCTGCCCGGCGTGGCGATCAGCACGTCGACGCCGCGATCGAGCTTGCGTTCCTGGTCCCCAAAGCTCTCGCCCCCGATCAACAGCGCCATCGCGAGGCGATGATGTTTGCCATAGGCTTCGAACGACGCCGCCACCTGCGTGGCAAGTTCGCGTGTCGGCTCAAGGATGAGCGAGCGCGGCATCCGCACTCGCAAACGGCCGGCCGCCAGCATGTCGACCATTGGCAGCACAAAGCTCGCGGTCTTGCCGGTCCCGGTCTGGGCGCAGCCCAAAACGTCCCGGCCACGCTTTATATGAGGGATTGCTTTTTCTTGGATTGGGGTCGGATCTTTGTAGCCAGCGTCGGAAATTGCCCGAAGAACTTCGGGTGAGAGATCAAGTTCGGAAAAACCCATTGAGAGATCGTAACCTTATTGTAACATTTTAGATCGTTTTACCTGCCCGGCTAAATGGGTTCGACGAGAAGAATGTCAAACTATTTTGTCTCGGAAGGCATGCTTTAAAAACAAGTCAGATGGCGGATTACACGAGGACTGCTAATTTCAGCGGCGCCGATATTGCGGCCGCGGTGACATCGGCGGAGCGGCTCGCTCGTCCTTGTGCCGGAAATTGATTCGCCCCTTGGTCAGATCATAGGGCGTCATTTCGACCGTGACCCGGTCGCCAGCCAGTATCCGGATGCGGTTTTTCTTCATCCTTCCGGAGGAATAGGCGAGAGTCTCATGACCGTTGTCGAGTCTGACACGAAACCGCGCATCGGGAAGCAGTTCCATTACGGTGCCTTCAAACTCAATCAGATCTTCCTTTGCCAAACATATCTCCTGGAGGAACGAGACGAGGGCGCTCGTCTTTTAATCTGAAACGGGGCGCCCTCGCGTAGTCTTTGCCCCGCTCTCAGACGGGACGTAAATTAACCGCGGAAACCCGGCCCCGCTGGCCCTGCTCGAGCTCATAGCTGAGCTTCTGACCCTCGCGGAGATTGTCCATGCCGGCGCGCTCGACAGCGGAGATGTGAACGAACACGTCAGCCCCGCCGTTTTCGGGCTGGATAAACCCATAGCCCTTTTGCGCATTGAACCATTTGACCGTACCGGTCGCCATTAGCAGTAGCTCCAAGTAGCACTAGGACGCCGCACGAATGCGCGACGTATCGGACATCGATTGGCTCGGGAAACACGGTCGAACGATCGCAAGGAACGCAGGCCGGAAGCCGAACCCAAACGGGTCGACAAGCCTTAGTTAAGGGCCGGCGCGGAATTACGCAAGTGGGTGTTTTGTGATCGTTATACGTCCAAATCACGGGCAAAGCGCGCGTTCTTTTGAATATACTCGAACCGCAGCTCCGGGCGTCTACCCATCAGGGTCTCTACCAAGGCTTTCGTCCGTTCGAACTCTTCAGCCGGCAGTTCGATCGCCGCCGGATCAGGCCGCTGCGGCAGGGTCACGCGCAATAGAGTGCGCTGTGCCGGGTCCATCGTCGTCGCCTTGAGATATCGCGGCGGCATCTCGCCCAAACCCTTAAAGCGGCTGACCTCGATTTTTCCGCGGCCGTTAAAGGCGGTACGCATCAGCTCCTCGCGATGCGCATCGTCCCGCGCATAGTGCGTAACATCACCCTGGGTCAGCCTATAGAGCGGCGGCAACGCCAAGCACAAATGTCCGCTCTCCACCAGTTTTGGCATCTCGCG
Source organism: Allostellaceae bacterium (assembly GCA_049799535.1). Classification (GTDB taxonomy): domain Bacteria; phylum Pseudomonadota; class Alphaproteobacteria; order ATCC43930; family CGMCC-115725; genus AP-15. The sequence continues at coordinate 2,225 of JBARIB010000508.1, forward strand.
GAAAAAGAACGTCATCAACAGCGCGGCGATATGAGCTCCGTCCACGTCCGCGTCGGTCATAATGACGACGCGCTCGTAGCGCAACGCCTCCTCGCGGTAATGCGATCCCGAGCCCGCACCGAGCGCCAGGATAATGTCGGAGAGCTCCTGATTGGCACGCATCTTGTCCGCTGAAGAGCTCGCGACATTGAGGATCTTTCCGCGTAGTGGCAGGATCGCCTGGGTCTCACGATCGCGAGCCTGCTTTGCCGAGCCGCCGGCGCTGTCGCCTTCAACGAGGAAGATCTCAGTGCCAGCGGCACCCTCGCGCGTGCAGTCCGCGAGCTTGCCGGGCAGCCGCAATTTGCGGGTCGCCGTCTTCCGCGCGAACTCGCGCTGTTGGCGGCGGCGTTGGCGCTCCTCAGCACGCTCGGCGATATGCTCCAGCAACACCCTCGCGGTTGCCGGGTCTGCGCTAAGCCAATGATCAAAATGGTCCTTGACGGCACCCTCGACGAGCCGCGTCGCTTCTGGAGAAGCGAGCCTCTCCTTTGTCTGTCCTTGAAACTGTGGATCGCGCATAAACAGCGACAGCAGTATCGCCGCACCCGATGTGACGTCCTCACTCGCGGCCTGCGCGACGCGGCGGTTGCCGACGAATTCGCCATAGCCCTTGACCGCCCGCAACAGCGCGTTGCGTAGCCCCGCTTCGTGGGTGCCGCCTTCGGGGGTCGGAATGGTATTGCAATAGGAGTGGCTGAACCCTTCCTCCTCATCCGCCGGCCATGCGACGGCCCATTCGACGCTGCCTCCTTCCGCGAACTCCACCTGTCCGACAAACGGCCGTTCCAGTAGCACCGCGTGGCCATCCAGGCTCGCTGTCAGGAAATCGCCGAGCCCGCCCGGAAAATGCAGCTTGGCCTCGGCCGGAACACCCTCCGGCCGGGCCACCGACGGATCGCAGCTCCAGCGGATCTCAAGGCCCCGGAACAGATAGGCCTTGGACCGGGCCATGCGATAAAGGGTCAACGGCCGAAAGCCGAGATCGCTAAAGATTTCTGGATCGGGATGAAAGCGCACTGTCGTGCCGCGCCGGTTGTGCACTGGACCGCAGTCCAAGAGTTTGGTCCGGGGGGTCCCTTGCCGGTAGCTCTGCCTCCACAGCCGGCGCTCGCGTGCGACCTCGACTTCGAACTCGTCGGACAGCGCATTGACGACGGATACTCCAACACCATGCAGACCGCCCGAGGTTCGGTAGGCTTGGCCGCCAAATTTCCCACCCGAATGGAGAGTCGTCAGGATAACTTCGAGGGCCGATTTCTTCGGGAATCGGGGATGCGGGTCGACCGGAATGCCGCGGCCGTTGTCACGCACGGTTACCCAATTCCCGGCACCGAGCTCGATATCGATTCGTGTCGCGTGGCCCGCGACCGCCTCGTCCATCGCGTTGTCGAGGACCTCGGCGACCAGGTGGTGCAGCCCGCGCTCGTCGGTGCCGCCGACATACATGCCGGGACGGCGCCGGACCGGCTCCAGGCCTTCCAGAACCTCGATGTCCTTTGCGGAATAGCTGTCCACAGCCTTGGGGAGCGGCGTATCGAAGAGATCGGGCATAGGCGCGAATATACGGAGGGCTTTTCTCCGCACAAGCAGCATCAGGTATTTATTACGCTGCTCACCACTAAATGTAGGACGGATCCTTGACGTCTCGGGCCGGTCTGGTGCGCTGCACGGTACTCCGAAGGGAACTCTCGCGTGCCCAGAGTATTTACGCCTATGATGACCCCGGCGATGATGACCAACGAGCGCAAGATCTGGGAAGCAGCCCTGCTTCTTGTCCGCCGTCATGGCGCCGCCGCGGCGGAGATCGCGGAGCGCGAGGCGCGGCGGTTGCGCAGCGGCGACGACGAGCTGACCTGTGTCGTCTGGTGCTGGATAGCGCGCTCCACCGCGGAACTGCTTCGCCCGGTCCCGGGCGACGGCGAACGGGTGCACTGAGTTCGGGATCCTCAATTCCCGCCCCTTCACTCGAGGCGTATGCCGCCCGATATCCGTTTAGCAATGTTTCATTTTCAGAAGGCAGACGGCATGGCAGAGGGCCTGTTGGGGCGTTTGAGTGGCCGCGCTCATGCGCCGCGGAAGTCGTTTCCGGTCGCGCTCAGCGAGGAGGAGTGGCGGCGCAAGCTCTCCGCCACGCAATACCGCGTGCTACGAGAGCACGGCACCGAGCGCGCCGGCTCGAGCCCGCTCGATAAGCAATACGGGGCCGGGGTTTACCACTGCGGCGGTTGCGGCCAGCCCCTCTTTGCCTCGGATACAAAATTCAACAGCGGTACCGGGTGGCCCAGCTTTTGGGCGCCGCTCGACGGGGCGGTCGAAACGGAAACCGACCGCAGCCTTTTCATGACGAGAACCGAGGTGCATTGCAGTCGCTGTGGCGGGCATATTGGTCATGTCTTCGAGGACGGTCCGCAGCCCACCGGCCAGCGCTACTGCATGAACGGCGTTTCGCTCGAGTTCCGTCCGGGCGAGAGGCCGCCGGAAGCTCAGCCGAGCGACCCGGCGCCGACGGTCGAGAAGAGCTAACGTTTATTGCTTGCCAGTGCACGGCCCTGGAGGTTTGCATCACTTGCGATGCGAAATCATCCAGCCAGGCACGCTGTAAGGTCCGCTCGACGGAGGTGTCGGCAATTACTGCCGATCAGTACACGAGCACCAGAGCGTTTGCGGCTTGCCGATCAATGCGGCGGCCTTGGCGACCAGATCCTGCGGAACGCCTGCCGTCATCGGCAGGGCAGCTGAGCTTACCGGTACCCGGCCGCGGCCTTGTAGACAAGGGATCGGGCAGCAGGAATCGCCCAAATCAGATTAACCTGGGGAAAGGGCGTGGCTCGCGACGGCGCCGCGGCATCGGCCGCCGCTTCGCGCGTGAAGCGGCGAAGCGCAGCGTACTTTTAGGGGGTTTGCGGGTCGCGGAGGGCCTTTCCGTAGAGAGCGAGTAAGCTGCTGAAATTAGGGCCCTTTCGCCTAGACCGAGTAATACATCTGGAATTCGATTGGGTGGGGGGTGTGCTCGAACGCGTACACCTCCTCCCACTTCAATTCCATGTAGGCCTCGATCTGGTCCATGTTGAAGACATCGCCCTTCAACAGGAAGGCGTGGTCGGCGCGCAATTCACCCAAGGCCTCCCGCAGCGAGCCGCAGACGACGGGGACGTCGGTCAGCTCCTCGGCCGGCAGGTCGTAGAGGTTCTTGTCGATTGGGTCGCCGGGATGGATCTTGTTCTGGATGCCGTCGATCCCGGCCATCAGCATCGCGGCAAAGGCCAGATAGGGGTTGGCCGCCGGGTCGGGATAGCGTACCTCGACGCGCTTGCCCTTGGGGCTCGATGTGTAAGGGATGCGGCACGCCGCCGAGCGGTTGCGCGAGGAGTAAGCTAAGAGCACCGGCGCCTCGAAACCGGGGATCAGCCGCTTGTAGCTGTTCGTCGTCGGGTTGGTGAAGGCATTGATCGCCTTGGCGTGGCGGATGATGCCGC
>JBARIB010000509.1:0-13209 GCA_049799535.1 Allostellaceae bacterium
GCCACCCTCGTGCGTAGATCGTGCGCGGCAACCACGTCGGGATGCGATTGCACGATTGCGCGGATCTTCTCCCGCTCATCGTCCGGCAGCTCGTGGTCCATCAGCTGGAAAAGGGACAGGCGCGCCAGCCGCACCGCGGAATAGATGATCCAAATTCCAATCGCCGCCCCAAACAGCGGATCCAGGCGCGGAAAACCAAGAATGCTGCCCAAGATCAGCGCACCAATTACGCTTAGGTTCAGGACGAGATCGCTGCGATAGTGCAACTCGTCGGCGGTGATCGCGATCGATCCAGTTTGCCGCACGACATGCCGCTGATAAAGAACGAGGCCGATCGTCACCGCGATCGAGAAAATCATGACGGCGATGCCGGCGGGCGGATTTTCGACCGGCAACGGCCGGATTAACCGCTTTACCGCCTCGGCGAGGAGCAGCAACGCGCTGCCGGTGATGAACGCCGATTGACCAAGGACCGCCAGCGGCTCGGCCTTGCCATGGCCAAAGCGATGCTCGCGGTCGGCCGGGCTCATTGCGTGACGGATCGCGACCAGATTGACCAGCGACGCGACGGCATCGAGCAATGAGTCTACGAGGCTGGAGAGCAGAGCAACAGACCCCGTCTCGAGCCAGGCTGCAAACTTCGCTGCTATCAGGATTCCCGCAACCGCGACCGAAGCATACGTCGCCATCCGACGTAGGCGATCCGCGGCCAAACCGTGCATCAGGGGAAAAGTCGTTCCCGTCGCCATCCCGCGCCTTCGCGAGTGAATAGGAGCCGATCATGCAACCGAAACGGCCGTTCCCGCCAGAACTCAATGCGCTGCGGCACGATCCGGAACCCCGACCAGTTTGGCGGCCGCGGCACCGGGTCTTGGCTAAACCGGTTTGAGAACTCCTCAAAACGTCGCTCGAGCTCGGCTCGGCTGGCCAGCGGCTGCGACTGATCCGACGCCCAGGCACCGATCTGACTGTCGCGCGGCCGGGTTGCGAAATAGGCGTCGGCCTCCTCATTGGTAACTAATTCGACCACGCCCTCGACGCGAACCTGCCGGTTCAGCGACTTCCACATGAAGCACAGTGCGGCGTGCGGGTTTGTAAGGAGCTCCCGGGACTTGCGGCTATCGAGATTGGTGTAGAAGACAAAACCCCGGACATCGAGCCCCTTCAGCAATACCATTCGCGCCGAGGGTCTGCCCTCCGAAGTCGTCGTCGCCAGGCTCATCGCATGAGCATTCGGCTCGCCCTGCCAGGCTTCGTCGAGCCACCGCCGAAAGGGCGCCAGCGGTTCGTCCTCGGCGATGTCCTCGGTCATGCGGATGTCCTCGGCTGTAGCTGCATCCGGCCTACTCTAATCCAACCTCTTCAGCCACCGGCGCGGAGGAGCGCCAGCGGCCCCGACGGCGAGGCGCTGGGTCGAGCATCTCGGCTAAGAGCGATGCGATCGTAACCCCCCTCGCTGCGCTCTCCGCCTTCACGATACGATCCATCGCCGGCGCGACTTGCCGCTGCCAAGGCGCGGTGATCTGTGCCAACCAACGCCCGGCGAGAGGCAAATGAAGCGCTTCGTAAAGGTCATGCAAGGTCGCCGTCTCGGGACTCCACGCCAATACCCAACGCCCGGCCTGGGTATGCGCGACGAAACCCGCTTTGGCGAGCGGCTGCATATGCTCGTCGATGATGGTGGTCGCGACGCCGAGCTCGGCGGCGAGCTCCGGGGTCGATCGGGACCGGCCGATCCGCTGCGCCCGCGCCAAAGACCCGATCAGTGCCAGGCTGAAGCCGAGCCGCACGCCACCCGACGGAATAAAGCCGATACGCTCGTCGATCCGCCAATTCGGCAAGGCGGCCGAGACGACCGCGCCGAGCAGCACCGCCATCCACGAGATATACATCCACAGCAGGAAAATCGGGATGATGGCGAGCGCACCGTAGACGGTCTGATAGAAAGAGGAGGCGCCGATATAGATGGAAAAACCGATCTTCAGGATTTCGATCGCTATTGTTGCAGTCAGTGCACCGAGCGCACCGTCACGCCAACGCACGGCGCAGTTCGGGATAAGGCAATACAGCAGGGTCAAGACGACGAACTCGAGCATAGCCGGCAACGCGCGAGCGAGCGAATGCAGCCAGCTGCTCGCAAACCATGCCGCGGCCTCCTGCCCCAAGCCGACCTGCCGCGCGGCAATCTCGAAATAAGTTGAAAGAGAGAAGCTGATGCCGATCAGCAGCGGGCCAAGAGTTATTAAGGTCCAGTAGGAAAGCACGCGCTGCACCCATGGGCGCGCGGAAGTGACGCGCCAGATCAGGTTGAGCTGATCCTCGACGGTCACAAGCAACAGGATGCCGGTCGCGGCGATGCCGGCGATCCCGATGGCCGTCGTCTGTGCCGCCGAATTCGTGAAAGCCCGGAACCACCACTCCGCCTGTTCGCCGATCGATGGCACCAGGGCTTTGAACACGAGCGCGACGAGCTCGTCGTGCACCTTCGAGAGGATCGGAAAGACCGCGAGCGAGCCGAGCGCGATCACCGCAAGCGGCACCAGTGAAACGAGAGTGGTATAGCTGAGCGCGCCCGACGCAGCGAAGCACCCGTCGGCATTGAAACGGCGCAATGCGTATAGCGCGAAGGCGCCCGAGGTCGCCAGCCTCTCCCGCAGCTTTCCGCGGTGTGGCGCCGCGCGGTTTGCTCCATCGGCCGAACTCATGCCAAGACCTTAGGTGCCCCGCCAGTTCTAAACAAGGAGCCGACAGCGATTGTCCCGCTCCCGGCCGACCCTGTAGGATGGCCGCAGGTCGAGGAATGGGGAAAACAATGCCGCTGATGGCAGGCAAGCAAGGGCTCATCATGGGCGTCGCAAACGAGCGCTCGATCGCCTGGGGGATAGCCAAGGCGCTGCATGCGCATGGCGCAATGCTCGCCTTCACTTATCAGGGCGAGGCGCTCGGGAAGCGCGTACGCCCTCTGGCTGAAAGCCTCGACAGCGACTTTGTGTTGGAAGCCGACGTGGGCTGCGAACAGAGCCTCGACGCGCTGTTTGCGGCCCTGTCGCACCGCTGGGGACGGCTCGACTTCCTCGTCCATGCGATCGCCTTTTCCGACAAAGACGAGCTGAAAGGTAAATACGTCGAGACAACAAGAAGCAATTTTCTGCGGACTCTGGAGGTTTCCTGCTACTCCTTTACCGATGTGTGTCGGCGCGCGGCGCCGCTGATGAAGACCGGCGGCAGCCTGCTGACGCTCACCTATTCCGGAGCCGAGCGGGTAATGCCTCATTATAATGTAATGGGTGTCGCCAAAGCCGCGCTCGAAGCGAGCGTGCGTTATCTCTCCGTCGATTTTGGCGGCGACAACATCCGGGTCAATGCGATTTCCGCTGGTCCGATCAAGACTCTGGCCGCCTCGGGAATCGGCGATTTCCGTTATATTCTGAAATGGAACCAGCTCAATTCACCGTTAAAAAGAAACGTCACCATCGAGGACGTCGGCGGCGCGGGCCTCTACTTGCTGAGCGATCTCTCCGCCGGGGTCAGCGGCGAAATCCACCACGTCGATTGCGGCTATCACGTCGTCGGAATGAAGGCCGTCGACGCGCCGGACATCTCGGTCGTGTGACAAGGAGGAGGACATGAATCCGCCGTCACCCCCGCGGAAGCGGGCGCCCAAGGGTTCCAGGCAAGGTGCCAACCGGCTCTGGATTCCTGCTTTCGCGGGAATGACGGGCCAGCACTCAGCCCGTTAGCCAATGGCGGGCAACTCGTTCGGCACGCTGTTCCGGTTCACGACTTGGGGCGAGAGTCACGGGCCGGCGATCGGTGTCGTCATTGATGGCGTGCCGCCGCGGCTGACACTCGCCGAGCCTGACATTCAGCACTGGCTCGACAAACGCAAACCAGGCCAGTCGCGGTATACGACGCAGCGCCGGGAAGCCGATCTCGTGCGCATTCTGAGTGGTGTCTTCGAAGGGGTCTCGACCGGCACGCCGATCCAATTATTGATCGAGAACACCGACCAGCGCTCGAAAGATTATCGCAACATCGCCGATCGCTTCCGCCCGGGTCATGCGGACTACACCTACTGGAAGAAATATGGTGTCCGCGATTATCGCGGCGGCGGCCGGGCTTCGGCGCGCGAGACCGCGTGTCGGGTGGCGGCGGGGGCGGTTGCGCGCAAGATCCTCGGCCCTGATGTGACAATCCGCGGCGCCCTCGTGCAGATCGGCCCGCATGCAATCGACCGTGAGGCCTGGGACTGGCGGGCGACCGGGGAGAACCCGTTCTGGTCCCCGGATGCGGCCGCAGCGCTGCGCTGGGCCGACTACCTCGACGGCGTGCGCAAGGCCGGCTCCTCGGCCGGGGCGATCATCGAAATTGTCGCGAGTGGTATCCCGCCGGGGCTCGGCGAGCCCGTCTACGACAAGCTGGACGGCGATCTCGCCCGCGCACTGATGACGATCAACGCCGTCAAGGGCGTCGAGATAGGTGCCGGATTTGCCGCCGCCGCATTCAAGGGTGAGGAGAACGCCGACGAGATGCGGATTGAAAACGGCCACCTCGTTTTTCTGTCGAACAATGCCGGCGGCATCCTCGGCGGCATCTCGACCGGCCAAGATATCGTCGTACGCTTCGCGGTAAAGCCGACGAGCTCGATCCCGCAGCCGATGCGCACCGTCGATGTCGAAGGCAACGAGGTCGAGATCGAAACTCACGGCCGGCACGATCCCTGCGTCGGAATCCGGGCAGTTCCGGTCGGAGAAGCCATGGTCGCGTGCGTGCTCGCCGACCACCTGCTGCGACATCGCGCCATCGGCGGAGCCGTCTGACATGCCGCAACCGGACCATATCTCGGCGCTCCCTGTTCCTGACCCCGAGACGCTCGACGAGGATCTGCGGTCTCTATTCGCAGTTTGTGTCGAAAAGCTCGGCATCGTCCCGAATGTGCTACGTGCCTACAGCCTGCGCCCGCAGAAGCTGCGAAATTTCGTGGCGATGTACAACGAGCTGATGCTGGCTCCGTCTGGGCTCACAAAGCTCGAGCGTGAGATGGTGGCGGTCGTGGTGTCGAGCGCTAACCGCTGCTATTACTGTCTCGTCGCACACGGGCAGGCAGTGCGCCGTCTCTCTGGGGACCCCGAACTCGGCGAGATGCTGGTGATGAATTACCGCGTCGCGCCACTCGAGCCGCGCCAGCGTGCCATGCTTGACTTTGCCTGGAAGCTGACAACGACGCCGGCGACCGTTGGCGAGGAAGACCGCGCGGCGCTGCGTCGTATGGGCCTCGGCGATGACGAGATCTTTGATCTCGTCGACACGGTCGGGTTCTTCAACATGTCGAACCGCGTGGCCTTCGGCCTCGACATCATTCCAAACCGCGAATACCACCGCTGGGATCGATGAGCGGGTATCTCGGGAGCAATGCGCGCGGGTTCGCGCCGGATCGGGCATGCGGCGTCTGCTGGTAGGTTTCTTCGCCGCTATCGGTTTCGCGGCGGTGCTGCTTGTGGCGGTCATCGGTCTGGCCGTTGTCGGCCTGAGGCCGTCAGTGACGCCGCTTCCCAAAAACATCATCTTGACCGCGGACCTGACGCGCGGATTGCCGGAGGGGGCAAGCGAAGACCCGCTGTTGCACCTGCTGGTTGGCAATAAGCCGACACTGCGCGACTTCCTCGACGCGATCGAGGCCGCCGGCAACGATCCCCGCGTAAAGGTGCTTCTCGCCCGCGTCGGCGGCGACGAGCTCGGCCTCGCCAAGATCCAGGAAGTGCGCGACGCGATCGCAGCGTTCCGGGCCAAGGGCAAGCTTGCTCTCGCTTTTGCGGACAGCTTTGGCGAATTCGGACCAGGAACCCGACCTTATTATCTGGCGACTGCCTTTGACGAAATCTGGCTGCAGCCGCTCGGTAGCGTCGGTTTGATCGGGCTTTATGCCGAATCGCCCTTTGTCAAGGGCACGCTCGACATCATCGGGATTGCCCCTCAATTCGATCATCGCGAACAATACAAGACCGCGGCGAATGTGTTGACCGAGACCAAGATGACCGCGCCTCAACGCGAGGAGGTCGAGGCGCTGCTCACTTCGATTGGCGGGCAGATCATCGGCGGGATTGCGAAGAGCCGCAATATACCCGAACCCCAGGTTCGCGAAGCGATCGATCAGGGGCCGCTGCTGGCGTCGGAGGCAGTAGCGTCAAAACTCGTCGATCGTCTCGGGTATCGCGACGAGGTTATCTCGCATGCTCATGCGCGCGCCGGATCCGGCGCCGAGCTATTGGGCCTCACCGCCTATCTCGATCGCGCCGGCCGCCCTCATCACGAAGGCACGACGATCGCCCTGATTTACGGCTCGGGAATGGTGGTTCGCAGCACAGACGGGGCGAGCCCCCTGGTGGGATCGAATGTAATGGCGGCGACCGAGCTTACGCGTGCATTTCGCGCCGCGGTGCGAGACCCCTCGGTGCGCGCGATCCTGTTCCGGGTCGATAGCCCGGGAGGCTCCGCGGTAGCTTCGGAGACGATCTGGCGAGAGGTTGTCTTTGCCCGCGAACGCGGCAAGCCCGTCGTCGTCTCGATGGGCGATGTCGCCGGCTCCGGCGGGTACTATGTCGCCGCGGCGGCCGACAAGATTGTCGCCGAACCAGCCACCCTGACCGGCTCGATCGGCGTTATCGCCGGAAAGCTCGTCGCGGCCGATCTGCTCAAGAAGATTGGCGTTTCGACCGACAGCGCACAAATCGGCGCGAATGCGGCGATGTTCAGCCCCACATCCGATTTTTCGGCGCGCGGGCACGCCCGCCTCGAAGCCTTCCTCGACGAGACCTACAAGGGTTTCAAGGACCACGTCGCGACCGGTCGCCATATGACGCAGGAAGAGGTCGAAGCAGTGGCCAAGGGCCGCGTGTGGTCCGGCGAGGAGGCCAAGTCCCGCGGCCTTGTCGACGAGCTCGGCGGCTACCCAGTAGCGCTGCGCCTCGCGCGAGAAGCCGCCAATATCGCCCCCGATGCCCTGATCACGCTCACCGTCTTTCCCCGCGAAGAAAGCCTCCCGGAACTGCTCTACCACAGGGTCTTCGGCAAGGATGCCGAACGCGATGACAGCGTCGGCTCAGGGGCAATCGAGCGCTCACTGCGCGCAGCGCAGCCGCTACTCCAGCGTCTCGAAACGATCCTCGACCCTCCCGGCGTGCTGACGATGCCGGCTCTAGGGCCGCCGCGGTGACGGCACTCGGCGAAATTCGACCGGGTGTGAACTGAATCACATGCGATTCCCGAGAGGGAAGCTAGGCTCCCACCAGCAATTGAGCACGAGCTGACGGCAGACATCGCCACTGTCCAGCCGGCCCGGCGCGTTGTCGACGGTCGCAAGACCGGATGGAGGAGAGCCATGACGAAAATCGCGGTCCAGTTCAGATATTTGACCGGCTTGAAACGCGACATTTTTCGTAACGCTCGGCTTGCTGGCAGCTGGGACAGTTCAGGGCGATTCGCGCAAACCTGGAGCGAAACGCCGATGTCGCCGGGCAGGGCCGAAGATGGCTGTCCTTGCTTCACCGCTAAGGTCGCTTTCGACGACAGCGAGGTCGGTAAGAAGCTCCGCTGGGGAGTGCGGCTGGACGCGCCGTCCGGACCGAACCTATGGGGCATCCCGACCGAAATAAACGACGGGATGTCGGCGGAGCGTTACCGCGAATTTGAGCTGCAGCCGGCAGTCGGCACGCAGGAATTCTATTTCACCTATGCGCGGCGCCTCGGCGCGCGGAAGTTTTTCTCCAACGGCGCACAACAACCCGACCTGCGGTTTTCGGTTTGGGCGCCTAATGCTCGAGGCGTCGAGGTCGTATTCGGCAAGCCGGACAACGGCTATATCGCTGACGACGGCGACGGGATCGATTCAGTTCGCCCGGTATTCAAATTGCAGCGTGGGCCCAGCGGCATCTGAGAAAGCGACGCGATCGCGGACTTCGCTGCGTTCGAAGGCGCGCCTTACATGTATCGCATTACCAATGCGCAGGGGCAGATCGTTTACCGGACCGACATTTTTTCCCGCAACCAGAGCGGCCGCGGTGGGGATGATCCTCAAGGAAAACATTTCTCCGGCAGCCCCGCGCAGCTCGACGGGACCAAGAGCTGCAGCCTGGTTTCAGGTACAGATACCGTCGCCAAGGAATTCGATGATCAAGACGGCGCGCGCATTCCCGAAGCCGAGTTCTGGGCGAATGAATTTACGCCCGGGCTCGCAGTCCCGACCCGTATCGAAGATCTCGTTATCTACGAATTGCACGTCAATGCGCTTGGATTTGGCGAAAATCGACCGGGAAATCTGCAAGATGCACTAAGACTGCTACCCCATTTGAGCGACCTTGGGGTCAATGCAGTTGAGTTACTACCGATGTCTGAATTCTCCGGCGAGGAAGGCTGGGGCTACGGCGACTCACATTATTTCGTCATCGAATCGAGCGCCGGCGGCCGCGACGAATACAAGCACTTCGTCCGCGAGTGCCACCGGCGCGGCATCGCGGTGATCCAAGACGTCTGCTACAACCATTACGATTTCAATGCGGCCCGTGCCGAATGGCAATACGACTCCACTTCACCGGATCAAAACATCTATTACTGGTACGAGGGTAAGCCATCCGATTATAGCCAGCCGGACGGCGGCTACATCGACAACGGCTCATCCGGTTTTGCGCCGCGATATTGGGAGGAGATCGTCCGGCATCTGTTCGTCAGCAGTGCCGCCGCTTTCATCGAGGAGTTCCATGTCGATGGCCTGCGTGTCGATCTCCCCCAGGCATTCCATCGCGACAATGCTCTTCATGCCGACGGGCGCTCGGTCCCCAGCGCAAACCAGTTCGGCATAAAGCTGCTCCGCGAATGGAGCCGCACGCTGCGACTCATCAAGCCGGCCGTTATGTTGATTGCTGAAGACCACTCCTGCTGGGACGCCGTTACCCGGCTGCCAGAAGCCGGAGGGCTCGGTTTTGGCGCCACCTGGTTTGCCTATTTTTACCATAACCTTATCGGTGACTCGGATATGGCCGGCGGCAGCGCGAGGCTGATCAAACACGCGGGCACCGGGGGTGACGGTCCGCTTGACGTCGAACAATTCGCGGGCGCGCTTTTCGATAGCAAGTTCAATAAGATAGCCTATCACGAATCGCACGATGAAGCCGGCAACGCTGGCGGCACTCAGCGGACGCTGGTGTGCGCTGTGAATAGCGCGCCAATCATCCGCGCAACCCGTGATTATGGGGAAGCGCCCCCGAGTAGCTTTCGGCCTGTCCTTGTTATCGGCCGGTACGCCAATGCTTTTCATGGGGGAAGAAATTGGTGCACAGAAGCCATATCGTTTTGACAGCTTCATCAGCAATCGCGAAGACTTGACCGGTGAGCGGGCGGGCAACGGTGCGAGACTGTTCCTGTTTTACCAAGATGCGATCCACTTCAGTCGGCGCCATACGGCCGCTCGCTCCCAAGAGATCGACATCATCCATGTTTTGGGCGGCAATCGCGTGATCGCATTCACACGCTTCGCCGGCAATGACAAGCTGCTGGTCGTCGCCTGCCTGCGAAATGAGCCATTCTCGGACGGCTACGTCATTCAAACTGAGGGATCGCGTTTGGCGGATGGCTTATAGCGCGAAGTATTCAATAGCGATGCTTCAATCTACGGCGGCAACAACATCGGCAATTTCGGTGCTGACATCCCCGCCACGAATGGTCGACTGCAGTGCCGGATCCCGGCAAACGGATTTCTCGTCTTTCAAAGATTGTGAAAGCCCGTGTAAAGCGAGATCGCCGTTTTCGCTGCAGTGGCTGGAGGCGCAGCGGCCAGCGATGCCGCTGATCCGCCCGAGTAGGTGGGGCTAACTGGGATTGTACAGTTCCGGCGGGTGCCGGGTCACGGTGCGGCGGCCCCGCTTAAAGACCGCAAGCGGCTCGCGGATTTCGGCGACGGCCTGCTCCGGCGAACGGGCATCGATCACGACGAGATCGGCCGGGTTGCCGACCTTGATGCCATAATCCGGCAGGTTCAGAAGCCGGGCCGAGCGGTCGGTCAGCATGCGGAAGCACTCGGCGAGCCGATGGGAGTGGCTCACCTGCAGGACGTTGGCATGCAAATTGGCCATTCGAAGCAGCGAGCAGTCGCCGTAGGGCGTGAACGGGTTCAGCACGTTGTTGGTCGAGATCGAACAATTGACGCCCTGCTCGACAAGGAGGTTGGCGTCGACGACGCCGCGCCGCACATTGAACTCGCGGTCGCGTCCCATCATGAACAGATCGGTTGCCGGCAGTACCGTAACGGCGACGCCGACATCGGCGAGGCGGCGCGCCTGGCGCTTGAACGCATCGAGCGGCAGAGCCGACATTTTGGTCATGTGACCGACCGCGACATGCCCGCCCAATCGGTATTGCTCGGTCAGTTCGCAGACCAGATGGATGTCCATAGCTTCCGGGATGTCGCCTGAATCGAGATGCATGTCGATATCGACCCCGAACTCGCGCGCCAGCGCGAAAATGCGGCGGATCTGCCCGGCATGGTCGCTGTCGTAGTTCGGCGCCGCGCCGACGGCCTTGGCGCCACACTTCAGAGCTTCAACGAGCAGCTCGTCGGTCCCGGGGTTGTCGGTCAGCCCCTCCTGCGGAAAAACGCAGAGCTCGATGTCGATGGCCCATTTGTACTCGTCGATAAGCGCCTGAACTCCCTCGAACCCGCGCAAACCCACGCCGGGGTCGACTTCGACATGTGTGCGCATCCGCGTCGCCCCGTGCGCGATGCACTTCTCTAAAGTCCGGCGGGCGCGGGCGCGAACGTCTTCGACGGTAAAGTTTCTCTTTATCGCGGCCACACGTTCGACGACATGAGGCCGACGCTCGGTTTCCGGAGCGCAGCGGTCGATGATGCAAGACTTGTCGAGGTGGATGTGGGTCTCGACAAACCCGCCGCACACGAGCCGGCCATCGGCGTCATAAGCTGCGCCCTCAGCGGCGAGACCCGGCCCGATCGCCGCAATGCGGCCGTTCTCGACGCCGATGTCGAACAGCTCACCCGAAGGATGATCGGCAATCACGGCGTTGCGGACGATCAGGTCCATTGTCCCACCCTTTCATATGACCCCGTAGAGCAAACCGTGATAGCCTCGTTTCGACAAATTGGCCACGGAGGACCCGATGCCCGACGCGCTGACCGTCATCCGCCACGCCGACCGGCCGACCGTGAAATTCCCTGGCGGCGCCACCTATCAGCCGATCATCGGCGACGACACCGGCGAGGGCGTGCCGATCCGCACCGGCATTCAGACATCGCAGCCGGGATACACGACACCCTTGCACTCGCATCCCTATGCCGAGATCCTGACCGTGCTCGAAGGACGCGGCGAGGCGTGGCTCGACGGCGAAAATGGTGTGGTCTTGATGGAGCCCGGTGTCACGATCACCGTCCCGGCGAACCGGGTGCACGCGTTCAGAGTCGTCGGCGACCGACCACTCGTCACGTTCGGCATCCACACCTTCGGCAAGCGGATCGTTAATTACGTCTCGCGGCCTGAAACCGCGGGCTGAGTTCCGCCGAGCACACCTTTCCGTTCAAGCGAGGGAGACAAACGATGGCGATCAACCGTTTCGATCTGACCCAACCGCCCGGACCCCGCATGAGCCGCTGCGTCGTTCGCGATAACACCGTCTATCTCGCCGGCCTTACCGCAAGCGATCCGACGCAAGACATCAAAGGCCAGACGAAGCAGATCCTCGACAAGATCGACGGCTACCTAGCGCAGGCTGGAACCAACAAATCGAACCTGCTATCGGCCAATCTGTGGATCAAGGACATGGCCCTCTTCGCCGATATGAACTCGGTGTGGAACGCCTGGGTCGATCCCGAGAACCCGCCGGCGCGTGCCTGCGTCAAGGCCGATCTGGCGCGGCCGGAGCTGCTCGTCGAAATTATGGTGACCGCCGCGAAGTAGCTGCACGGCGGCAAGGCGAGCCGGGCTGATTATGACAGCCCGATCTCGCCATTAATGACGTGCTCGAGTCCGAGCTCCGGGATCGACAGGGTCACGCGGGGCTTCAGCAACGCGCTCTCCCCAAGCTTGCCTGTTGCGAGCGCGTCGCGCACCGCGGTCTCGATCTCGCGCTGCGAGGTCACGCCAACGACTTTTAAGAATTTTCGGATATCCATATTGAACCGGTCTTCATTCATCACATTCTCCTTCGCCCAACTCCCGACAGACCCTAAACCCGGAACCCGCCGATGACGAGCGTGGTCAGCTCATCGTAATGACACCCGATGCGGGCGCGGCGGTGCCCCCGACCGCAGAACCGATGGCGGCCTATCGAGCGCTGCGCCAACGGGGTGTGCTGCAGCCCGATGCAGCGCAGCAGCTGGCGGTCGAAAGGCTGCAGAGCCTTTATCGCGCGCTCTTGCATTACCGGCCGGAGACTGGGTTGCGGGGTTGGCTCGCACGCTTCGGCCTTGTCGAAAACGGCGGCAGCCATGCCCCGGTCGGGCTTTATCTCTGCGGTCCTGTCGGGCGCGGCAAATCGATGTTGATGGACCTCTTCTTTAGGTCGGTGCCAAACCCGCGCAAACGGCGGGTCCATTTTCACGCCTTTATGCTCGAGGTGCACGACCGCATCGAGCAGGAAAGGCGAGCGACGACCGAACGGCCGATCGCGACGGTCGCCAGCGATATCGCCGCCGAGGTGGCGTTGCTGTGCTTCGACGAGTTTCAGGTCGAGGACATTGCCGACGCGATGATCCTCGAGCGGCTGTTCACCGCGCTCTTCGAGGCGGGGGTGGTCGTCGTCGCGACATCGAACCACGCACCGGACGAACTTTATGAACACGGTCTGCAACGCGAGCGCTTTTTGCCCTTTATCGCGCTCCTTAAAAAGAAGCTCTATGTTCTCGAGCTCGACAGCGGCCGTGACTGGCGCCTCGCGCGGCTGCACGGCAAGCCGGTCTATCATTATCCCCTCGGAGAGGCGGCGCACGATGCGCTTGAACACGCCTTCTCCGAACTCACCGACGGAGCGCCGGGCGATTCTCCCACCATGATTGTTAAGGGGCGCTCGCTCGTGGTACCGCGCTCCGCTCGGCGAGTGGCCTGGTTCGACTTCGCCGATCTATGCGCAAAGCCGCTCGGCGCCGCCGATTACCTGGCCATAGCGGAGCGCTTCGCGGCCGTTATTGTCGAGGCCATCCCGCGGCTC
>JBARIB010000510.1:0-3264 GCA_049799535.1 Allostellaceae bacterium
CATCTCAGGCATGCGAATGTCGACAATCAGGCATCCGGCGCGAAGCGACGGAGCAGCGGCCAGGAATTCCAATGCCGATTCAAAACCTCTCACTTCATAGGCTTTGGACTCGAGCAGTGCCGAAAGCGAGTCGCGCACTGCCTCGTCGTCATCCACTATATAGACGCGCCGCTCACGACGCATTGGCCGCGCCCTCAGCGCCCGCCATAGGCAATATGACACGGAATACGGCGCCGCCGGAAGATGCCGGAGCCACGGTTAACCGGCCGTGATGCGCCTCGACAATCTCGCGGCAGATCGATAGCCCGAGGCCCATCCCTGTGGGCTTGGTTGTCACAAAAGGCTGAAAAAGGCGGTCTGCCAGCTCCGCCGCAATACCCGGACCCGTGTCGGCGACCACGATTTCGGCCATTCCCTTTTCGGCGATCGCTCGCGTAGCAATCGTAAGCCCGCGCCGATCGACCTGCTCCATCGCCTCCACGGCGTTGCGCACGAGGTTGAGCACGACCTGCTGGATTTGTACATGGTCGACAAGGACCGGCGCCAAAGTGTGATCGAGTTCAAGCGATGTGCGAACCCCCCGTTGCCGCGCTCCGACCAAAGCGAGAGCGAGAGCTTCCTCGACCAATTGGTTGAGGCTGTGGATGCGGCGCTCTGTCTCACCCTTGCTGACAAATCCGCGCAGTCTTCGGATGACGTCGCCGGCGCGCTGCGCCTGGGCGATGGCCTTCTCCATCATCTCGCCGATCCGCTCAGGGCCGCCCATACCGGTCGCCAGCAATTGCCGGCCGGCCTCCAGGTAATTGGTCACCGCGGTCAGCGGCTGGTTGAGCTCGTGCGCCATGGTCGAGGCCATCTGCCCCATGACGCTGAGCCGCGAGGCGTGCAGTAGCTCGGCCTGGAGATCGTGGATACGGCGTTCGGCCTCCTGCCGCTCGGTGAGATCGCGGACAAACCCGGTAAAATAACGCGCCCCCGAGAAGGCGAACTCACCGACCTGAAGCTCCATCGGAAAGGTCTCGCCGTCTTTGCGCAAACCGACGACCACACGTCCGATACCGATTATTCGGCGCTCGCCGGTGCGAAAATAGCGGTCGAGGTAACCATCATGAGACTCGCGATAGGGCGGCGGCATCAATATTTTGACGTTGCGGCCAACCACCTCACCTGTGTCGTAACCGAACAGCCGCTCCGCGGCCGGGCTGAAGGATTGGATGATCCCTTTGGCGTCGATTACTACGATCGCATCGGGGACGGTATCAAGGATCGAGCGCAAGCGCAGTTCGCTCTCCCGCTGCGCGAGCTCAGCGGCCTTGCGATCGGTAATGTCGCGGATGATGCCGACGAAGATCGGATCGTCGCCGTCACGCGCCTCACCGACGGAAAGGTCCATCGGGAACACCGACCCGTCTTTGCGTCGGCCGACGACCTCGCGGCCGATTCCTATGATTTTTTTTTGCCCGGTGCGCAAATAATTGGCGAGGTAGGCGTCGTGCTCGCCGGCATAGGGCTCCGGCATCAGGATCTTGACGTTGTGCCCGATGAGTTCGGCGGCGTCGTAGCCGAAGAGCCGTTCGGTCGCATTATTGACCGAGCGGATGGTGCCATTCCGGTGGATGACGACAATTGCATCGACCCCGGTATCAACGATCGCGCGATACAGGGTGTCGGCCAGAACCCCACCGTCCTCGCGCTGGAAGCTCTTTGTTGTCGAACTCAGGTCCCGACCTTCTAAATGTCTCCTTGAAGGAGGGGAACCGGGCTCCGGCCCGCGCTAAGCCTCCTTCTATAATCCCTCAAATATCATGAATGAGCGGCTCGGCGAAACCACCAACGGAGTGGCGGTCACCGGCCGCAAAGACGTCTGATCTCCTCCGTCTTGATCATGTCGCCTGCCGTCGATACGAGCTTGACGACTTCGTGGCCATCGCGGAGCAGGATGGAGGCGATGGCGATAGCCGCGCTTCGGTTTGCCGCCGGGACACGAAATTGTCGACTGCCGCTCTGATACTGCACCTCCCAGTCCATCCTCGCACAATCACAGCTCCAGTAGCGGCGGCATTGATCCAGATCAAAACACGGTTTTCCCAAGCCCATAATCACTTCGAGCCAATGGCGGTCACCGTGCCGCGCCAATATTCGAAAGGACCATCGTCCAAGAGCCAGCTTGCCGCTGCTCGTGTCGGAATGCGGCAGCCATTCATCTCGCGGTAGTCGTCGCAGCGTCCCTGCCAGCGGGTCGGCACAATGCGGCGACCGACCGCACGCGGGCGGTCGTCGGCTTCAATGCCGGCAACATCACCATTCTTAAAGATCAGCCTTACCCGCGCAGGGCCGGCTGCGCTGCCAACGGAGACCTCGATCGTCGTCGCATCGACTTCGCACCAGGACAGCTGCGGATTGTGCAATATGGCGTGCGGCGCCCAGACGAGCTCGGCGAGGTAGCGCATCAGCTCGCCTTTAGCGGCTTGTGGTCCTGCCAACCGCGCCAGCGGCAACGAGCCGAAGAGGCGCGCTTCGAGGTGCCCCTCTCCACCCACATAGGAGTCAAGGACGTGCGCATATGTGAACGGCGCTGCGCGCATCCGGGCGAGCCAGACAAAGCCCGGTTCGTGGATGCTGATTATCTGGTTTGCGGTGAAAGGCCGCCAGGCATGACCAAGGTCGGCGCGCATCTCACCGCACTGCCGCAGCCAGACGGCGTTCGGAATCGGGCTTCCACCCGTCGCGCGGCATGTAAAGGATTGGACAATTGCCGGAACTGAGAGCGCCGACGCTTCGACCCGGCTTGCTTGTCCGAGGCGACCGATCATCGCATCCGTCCGCCGCCGGAAGGCGGCTCCCGTCACGAGGTGAGCCAATGCGAGGCCTGCCGCACCGGCGAGCGGCAAGACCTTTAGGGCCAACCTCAATCTGATCAGTTCAATTCAGATCGCGCGGCCGGCGCCGGCCTCGTCTCACCAGCCAGAGGGACTCATCCTGGCATAAGCTCTTCACCGGACACGTGCGACAGCGACGGCCGCCTTCATCGTGACCGACGTCCCTACAGGCTTCTCTCAAAGAGCGAGCGGGCGAGCTGAGAAATTGGGCGCGGCTCCGAGTTTCACGATCATTCATTGAATACCGCAAGCTTTTTGGCCGTTGCAGCAGGTGGGAAGACTGCGACGCAGGGTGCGCTTCGTCTCACCAAGCGGGAGTTACTCGCGCCCTGCCGGTTGCGGCCTTCCCTGGCTGAACCTTGAGCGCACGGCGATGCTTGTGCGT
>JBARIB010000511.1:0-1501 GCA_049799535.1 Allostellaceae bacterium
AAGGCTCGCGCTTTGGCGCTGGCTTGCCGCCCGGTCGGAAACGCCGCCCAAAGTTCGCCCGGCGGCAGTGACCAGTCCGCCAGCACGACCTTGACCGCTCCTGACTTCAGTTCAGGCGTGAACATCCATTCTGATCCACCGATGGAAAGGCCGAGACCGGCAAACACCGCCTCCCGGGCACCTTCGGCCGCGCTTACGCGAAGCCTTCCGTTCACCGTTACAGAAATCTCGGCCGATCCTTGACGAAAGGTCCAGGTCTGGCCGCCCTGACGCTGGTCATAGATGACGGCCTGATGCCCGAGAAGGTCTGTTGGCTTCTGGGGAACCCCCATAGCATCGAAATATGCGGGTGCGCCGACGACGACTCTTCGGCACGTCGCGATCTTGCGCGCGATCAGCGGAGAGTCGGCGAAAGGGCCGATCCAAAGCGCCACGTCGATACCTTCTGCGATCGAGTCGACGTCTCGATCTTCAAGAACCAAATCGATCTCGAGAGCGGGATGTTCGGCGAAGAACGTGGGCAGCCGCGGTACTATTTGAAGTCGCGCGAACGTCACCGGCGCAGAAATCCGCAGTCGGCCCGTGAGCGCCGCTGCGGCGCTGCGCGCGGCGAGTTCTGCTTCCTCGGCTTCTTCGATCGATCGCTTGGCGCGTTCGTAGAAGTTTCGCCCCGACTCGGTTGGTGTCAGGCCGTGCGTCGACCGCAGCAGCAGACGCACTCCAAGCCGGTCCTCAAGCTGCGCGATCGTCTTGGAAATGGTGGGCTGACCGACATGAAGCTGTTTTGCCGCGCCGGAGAACGATCCGGCATCAACCACGCGGACGAAGGCCTCCATCGCAGCGAGTCGATCCATCATTTATTCCCCTTCGGCATGAACGATGTTACCACGGCGAGGCTGCTGCCAGGACCGCTAATGGGCGATGCTCCTCGATTTGGCGGGCGAGTCCAATTGGCGGCCACATGTCCTTGAAGGCGCAACTTGATGCCTGCCGGCACGCTTTCGAGGCGAACACTCTACCGAGCGTGGTCGCGGCCTTTGAGAACTCGATCGCGGAGCTGGCGCAAACGGGTTTGATCAGAAAGGCCGTGAAGGCCGGCGAAATCGCTCCGCTGTTCCGGCTTCGGGGCAGCGGTGGCGGTTTTGTCAGCCTTTCGGAAGCCCTTGATCGGGGTCCTGCGGTAATCAGCTTTTTCCGCGGCGCTTGGTGCCCGTTTTGCAATCTCGAACTGGAGGCGCTAGCGCAGGCGCGATCGGAAATCGAGCGTCTCGGTGCAACGCTAGTTGGTCTCTCGCCATTTCCGGGCAGCGACGGTTGCTCAACATTGCTGCTGCTGAGCGACCCGGGATGCAGGATCGCCGCCCGTTATCGCATCGCCTTCGAGGTGGCTCCGCAGTTCCGACCCGCCTATCTTGCGCTCGGCTACCCCAATCGCCTCAAAAAGAGTGCCGACCATTGGGTGCTGCCGCTGCCGGCCACGTACATCGTCGATCGGAACGGT
>JBARIB010000512.1:0-2104 GCA_049799535.1 Allostellaceae bacterium
CCCGTTAGTCGCTATTAGCAACAGACCTCGTCCCCTTCGTCTAGAGGCCCAGGACACCGCCCTCTCACGGCGGCAACACCGGTTCGAATCCGGTAGGGGACGCCAATTAAATCAGTAATTTATGCGGCAAACTGGCTGCTCGCTTAAACCTCCTGTCCAAGATTTGGCCAATAAACAGCCTTGGACGTTCCCGAACGTGTACTTCCTTCTGCGGCGCAAACCCCGTCTGAAGACAAAATGCCCGCAGCCGGACACCATGACAATCGAGCGACGTGATTTTCCTAAAGGGCACGGCTACCGGCGTATTCGCGTTCACGGTGGGCGGGGTCGAGGTATTGCTGTCTGCTCGCGAAGCCCGCGCACAAAACGTACCATTCCGCCTGCTCAAGGCCGACGAGGCACAAACTATTGAGGCACTGGGTGAGACGCTCGTCCCCGGCCGTGCGGCTGGCGTCGCTCATTTCATCGATCAGCAACTTTCTGTACCGCCGGAAGAAGCCCTGCTCGAAGCGCGTATCCTCAATGTCCGTCCGCCCTACGCCAAGTTCTACCGCGCTGCGGTGGGCGCCGTCGACAACGCGAGCCAGGCGCTCAACAGCGGCCGCAAATTCGCGCAGCTCCGTCCGACCGAGCAGCACGATCTCGTCGACGCTATGCGCCAAAACAAGATCCAAGACTGGCGAGGCCCTAGCGGATCCTTCGTCTACCTGGTGCTGCGCAGCGACGCCGTCGATGTCGTCTACGGAACCGATCGATCCGTGCAACAAGGCCATGGCTGATACGCCTCCCAGGCATCGAGCCGTTCCGGCGGCTTGCGCAGAACGCGCTGTTGCTCGGCCTCGGCCAGCGCCGGCTCGATGATCCCGGCGACGCTCGACGCGATCTCGTCCTGCACCGCGAAGATGTCGCTGAGGTCGCGGTCATAGCGCTCGGCCCAGATGTGGGCACCCGATATTGCGTCGACAATTGCGCTGTGATACGCACCCGGCCGCCGGCCTTGCGCACACTGCCTTCGAGCACGTAGCGGACGCCAAGCTCGCGGCCGACCTGCTTCACATCGATCGCTTGGCCCTTGTAGGTGAAGCTCGAATTGCGGGCGATCACGAACAGCCAGCGGATGCGGCTGAGCGCGGTGATTTCGACATGACGAATTCGGTATTTTACGCAGTTTTACGACGATTAATGCGACGAGCGTGTAACGCCGCGCCAAAATTGTCGGCCTTAAACAAAAGGGAGGGCGCAAGATGACGACGAATACCTGCGCCAAGCGCGGCTTCTACCCCGAAAACCGGTCGGCGCGATTATGGAAAGCCATCGCTTTTGCCGGTGGGCTCGTTCTCGGTCTTTATTCCGGTCCGCTCCATGCCGCGCCGTCCAGCGGCGAAGATACTGTGCAGGGCCTCTATGACGCGCTGCTTAGCAGAATGAAGAGTGGCAAGGCACTGGGCCACAGCGGCCGTTCAACTGAACCGTCAGCTGGGTGGCGACGGATGGGACAGTTGGGACACTCCGCCGACAAAACCTAAGTGGATGCGCTGGCGAACCTACGAGCTAAAATACGAGCGCTGGGCGCGAGTGGTCGAGAAAGCCGAGGGGAGTTCGCGGTGCGCGCCGCGCGTATCCTAAAGCTGCTGTAGCAGACGCTCGAGCAGCTAACCCGCGAAAGGCCCAACGGTCAGATATCTCAGAGACGGAACCAAAGAGTCTGGTCCTCGCAATCGCCGCGCCGAGATGTGGGCTCGTTCGAAGGAGTGGCTAAACGGCCCTGGCGGCCCCGATATCCCGGATCTCGACTCACTTCACGCCGATGCGTGCGGGCCGGGGTACAGCTACGACATGAGCCAGCGGCTCCAGCTCGAAAGCAAAGAGCACATGCGCGCTCGAGGTATTCCGGTCCCCCTGACCTGACGAATGGGGTGCCGATTGCCGGTATCGATGTCATTTGACGAAGCTGCATCGCTAAGCCTGGTCTATGACACCGCCTGGTTCGCGTTACGCGAGCGCGCCCGGCTCGAGACCGGCGAGACTGTGCTGGTGCTCGGCGCCTCGGGCGGGGTCGGCCAGGCGGCGATGCAGCTCGCCCATGCAATGGGTGCACGGGTGC
>JBARIB010000513.1:0-2052 GCA_049799535.1 Allostellaceae bacterium
ATCTGCAGCACATCGAGCGGCTGAGGGGAGCCGGGCTACGTTTCTGCTATCCTATCGTATCGACGAGCAACAATGCCTTGTACGGCAGGCAAGTGTTCGATCTGGCGCTCGCTTGGGAGGCCGCGAAGGAGAATGGCGCCGTCATGCCGAACGACTTTGTTCTGCAAGGGAAGGAACGAATTCTCGTTGTCACCGGCCCGAACCAAGGCGGCAAGACCACCTTTGCCCGAGCCGTCGGCCAGCTGCATTATCTTGCGAGCCTCGGCTGTCCCGTGCCGGGCACGATGGCGCAACTGTTCCTCTGCGATCGCCTGTTCACGCATTTCGAAAGAGCGGAGAACGCAACAAATCTGCGCGGGAAACTGCATGACGATCTGGTGCGCATCCGCCGCATCCTCGACGCGGCGACACCGAATAGTCTCGTCATCGTAAATGAGATCTTCTCGTCGACGGCGCTGGAGGGCGCGGTGTCACTGGCGACCACTGTCATGCAAAGGATCCTTGCGCTCGGATCTCTGTGCGTCTGCGTAACCTTTATCGATGAACTGACCACGCTCGGCGATGCCATCGTAAGCATGGTCAGTACCGTCGATCCGCATGATCCTGCGGTGCGCACCTTCAAGCTGGTTCGCCGGCCGGCCGACGGACGCGCTTATGCCATCGCAATCGCCGAGAAATACCGCCTGACCTCTCGGGCTCTTGAGGAGAGGCTCCCTTGCTGAAGGCCCGCCTGATGCACCGGGAACGCGACTTCGACGTTGGGTCGGAGGCGCCGCCGGGGAGCGAGGATGTCGTACAGGATCTGACGTTGGCGGTTCTCTTCGAGGCGATGGCAGGCGGCGACGGATTCCTGCTGGAAATTGCGAGAAAGGCCGTCCTGTCAGGGCTGAATGATGTCGCCGCGGTCCTTTACCGACAGGACATCCTGCGCGATTGCATGAGCAATCCGGTGATCGTGCGCGATCTCTACGACATCGCTGTCGAGGCAATCGATCGAGAACGAAAGGAATACTGGTTTTACAGTCACAACCCGAGCTCGCTGCTCCACCGATCGGTCAACGTCTTGCAGATGTTTGTGGGAGTGTTGCGGCGGCTCAGAGCACAAGCGGATGCGCATGCAGGCAAATTCCGCTCTGACGGCTTCACCGCACTGTTCGCAAACCTCGCCAAAGAGCTCGATGACGAATATCTGGAGAGCATCGACGCGCATATCGCGCGGCTGAAATTCCGGCATGGCGTTTTGATCAGTGGCCGGCTCGGCACCGGCAATCTCGGCTTTGATTACCGGCTACGGCGGCTAAACAACGAGGGACGGCCGTGGTTGCAGCGCCTGTTCGCGCCGAGGACGCCCGCTTTCACATTCCGCATCCACGAGCGTGACGAAGGCGGTGCAAGGGCTGTCGCAGAGCTCAGGGACCGCGGCATCAATTTCGTCGCCAATGCAGTGGCGCAGGCGAATGACCACATCCTCGGCTTTTTTCGGATGCTACGAGCTGAGCTCGCCTTCTACGTCGCCTGCCTGAACCTTGCCGAAAAATTGTCGGCGCGCGGCCTCGAGCTCTGCTTTCCGGAGCCGGCCCCGAGCGCCGCGCGCCGCTACACGGCGCGAGGCTCGTACGATATCTGCCTTGCGCTGAGCAGCGGCCGGCCGGTGGTTGCCAACGATGTCGACGCCGACGGGAAAAGCCTGTTGATGATCACCGGCGCCAACGAAGGAGGGAAGTCGACGTTTCTGCGCAGTCTCGGGCTGGCGCAATTGATGATGCAATGCGGGATGTTCGTGCCGGCGCGAGACTTCTGCGCAGACCTGTGCACTGGGATTTTTACCCATTTCAAGCGCGAGGAAGATGCTGAACTGCGGCATGGCAAACTAGATGAGGAGCTCCATAGGCTAAGTGGTCTCGTAGACCTGCTTTCGCCCGATGCAATGATCTTGTTCAACGAGTCGTTTCAATCGACCAACGAGAGAGAAGGCTCGGAAATCGGACGCCAGGTCGTTCGAGGTTTGCTGGAGAGCCGGATGAAGGTGTGCTTCGTCACACACATGTATGA
>JBARIB010000514.1:0-4309 GCA_049799535.1 Allostellaceae bacterium
CTGCACCTCGCCTCGCGACTGTTGGAGCTGCTGCTTCGCCGCGCCGAGCTCGTTCTTCAGCTGCTTCAGTTCGCCCTGCAGATTCTTGATCTGACGCTCGATCGCGTCGATCCGGTCTGCCGTGGCATCTTGCGCAGACGCAGCGGAAGGGATGATGGCGGCGCACACGGCAACCAGCGCGCCATAGCTGCGACCTCTGCTGTGCGATTTGGTCCTCATGTCCATCCCCCCGCCAGGACAACAGGTGAGGAACGTTATCAACCGTTGATGACGTTTTTTTTACATGATTGCCGCGTTGCGCGAAGCAATGAGGCCTGTTGTTCCACGACAACAGTATCGCGCTTCCGGTTCAGGATCCTGGGATCATTCTCGCCGCCGAATGGTTAAAGCCACTTAGTCATTTGTCATAATATTGTAATAATCCGCTGTTTAACTGTTGGCAATTGCCCTGGAGAGCTTGAAGGAATTACCGATGCGCATTTGGGGAACGACAATTGCGACAGCAGTAGCCCTTACTGTAGCGATATCCCCAATAAGCGCCATCGCTCAGGAAGTGAAACTGATCGGCTCAGGAGCGAGTTTTCCATTTCCGATTTACTCGGCCTGGTTCAAGGATTTCAGCAAACAAAACAAAGGCGTTACCGTAGATTACCAGGCCAAGGGCAGCGGTGCCGGGATCCAGGACTTCACTAATAAAACTGTTGATTTTGCCGCTAGCGACGCGGCGATGACCGATGACGAAATCGCCAAGGTCGCCAGTGGCGTCGTGTTGTTACCGGTTACCGCGGGCGAGATCGTCCTTGCCTACAACCTTCCCGGGAACCCAAAGGAATTGAAATTGCCACGCGATGTCTACCCCGACATCTTTCTCGGCAAGGTGACGAAATGGAATGATCCGAGGATCGTCGCCGCCAATCCCAGCCTCAAACTTCCGGACTTGCCGATCACCGTGGTGCGCCGATCCGACTCCAGTGGAACGACCTTTGTGTTCACCAAGCACCTCTCGGCGATCAACGAAGCGTTCGCCAAGGAAGTCGGCAACGGAACGACGGTTCAGTGGCCCAAGAGCGACAAGATCGTGGCCGCGCCAAAGAACGACGGCGTGACGGCGACGATCAAGCAGACACCAGGCGCCGTCGGTTATATCGAATACGGCTATGCCAAGCTGACCAAAGCCGATTTTGCGCTGCTTCAGAACAAGGCCGGGCAATTCATTCTGGCGGACACCAAGTCGGGGCAGGCGACATTGGCGACCGCGACACTGGATTCCCGCCTGCGCGGGTGGATCGAAGATCCCGCGGGTGCCGATGCTTATCCGATTGCCACCTTCACTTGGCTCCTCTTTTACGAAAAGCAGGACGCTAAGAAGGCGGAGTGGCTGCGCAAGCTGGTCGACTACTGCGTCACCACAGGTCAAAAGATCTCCGACAGTATGGGTTACATCCCATTGCCGGCGAATATTATCGAGAAAATCAAGACCGCGTCCGCACAAATCCAATGACGATGCCGATGCCACGTGACGGACCATCGGCTGGGTAGACTGGGAGACAGAGGTCATGGCGGCGAATGCCTTTGAGGGAGCAGCTCCGCCCGGCGCGATCACTCAGCCGCCGTCATCGAGCGAATACCTCACAGATCGCGGTTTTCGGCTGCTTACGGTATGCGGGGCTTCGCTGATAATTTTGCTGGTCGCCTACATCCTGTGGAAGATCGGTGGCCAGGCAGTGCCGGCAGTCTATCGTTATCACCTCAGGTTTCTCATCTCGACCAACTGGAACGTCGCAGACCAGAACTTCGGCATTCTCCCAGAGATTTGGGGCACGCTCTACAGCTCGCTTCTCGCCTTGCTGATCGGCGGCTTCTTTGGGCTCACGGTTGCGATTTTTCTGACACAGGACTTCCTGCCGCTGCGTCTTGCGTTGGTGTTTCGCACGATCATCGACATGCTGGCAGCGATCCCAAGCGTGGTGTTTGGCCTGTGGGGCATTTTCGTCGTGATCCCCGCGATCCGGCCGATCGCCAACTGGCTCTATGACACTGTGGGCTGGATCCCGTTCTTCGGCTCCTCGCTCAGCGGCCCCGGGCTCTTGCCGGCGGCGCTGGTTCTCGCCATCATGATTTTGCCGACTGTGGCCGCGATTTCTCAGGACGCGCTCCATTTGGTGCCGTACCGGACAAAAGAGGCCGCTTACGGCATGGGGACGACGCGTTGGGAGGCGATCCTCAAGGTCATGCTTCCGACGGCGGCCGGCGGCATTGCCAGTGCGATGGTGCTCGGCTTCGGTCGAGCTTTAGGCGAGACGATGGCGCTCGCCATGTTGATCGGCAACTCGAACCAGATCAGCCTGTCGCTGTTCGCGCCAGCCCAGACACTGGCCTCGCTGTTGGCCTCGCACTTCCCGGAAGCGGGACAGGTCGAGGTACAGGCGCTGATGTATGCCGCCTTGGTTCTGCTGGCCATCACCTTGGTCGTCAATATGATGGGGACGGCTATCTTGACGATCACCCAGCGCAGGATCTCCGGACGATCATGAGCGAGCAGGTGGCGATCGAACCTTTTCGAGAGCCGGGCAGCGCACCCGACCTGCGGAAATCTTGGTCCGAGCGCCGCGCCATGCGCAGCGTCATTTTGACCGCCGGCGCGTGGATCGTGGCGGTGATTGCCAGCGTCCCGTTGTTTTCCGTCCTCTACATGCTGATCGTGCAAGGCGGGTCACGGTTGAGCCTCGATCTGTTCACCGAGTTGCCGCCCGCCGGGTTCGAGCAGGGCGGCGGTTTCGGCAACGCGATCGTCGGGACCTTGGTCATGGTCGCGATCGCCGCCGTGATCAGCATTCCCGTCGGCATCCTTGCCGCCACGTATCTCGCCGAGCTCAGCCCCGAAAGTAGCCTCGCCTCGGGCGCTCGGTTTCTCGCCAAGGTATTGACCGGCTTTCCCTCAATTCTCGCCGGCGTATTCGTCTATGCGATCCTGGTTTTGGCGATGGGGAGCTACTCGGCCTGGGCGGGCGGAATTTCGCTTGCCGTCCTGATGCTGCCAACGGTTGTCCTTACAGCCGAGGAGGCGATGAAGACGGTGCCGCGCAGAATGAAAGACGCCGCGCTCGGTATGGGATGCACGCGGACGCAGATGATCTGGAAGATCGTCTTGCCGACCGCTCTTCCGGGAATTCTCACCGGCGTCATGCTGGGCGTCGCCCGCGTTGCCGGCGAGTCCGCGCCGTTGCTGTTTACGGCGCTCTTCAGCAACTATTGGCTGACCAGTCTGAGCGAGCCGACGGCCTCGTTGTCGATCCTGATCTACAACTTTTCGAGCATGCCGTTCGACAACCAAATCGAGCTCGCTTGGGCGGCGTCTCTGGTTCTCGTGTTGATCGTCCTTGTCTTCAACATCTTCAGCCGCGTTCTGGGACGATCGCGAATTTAGATAACGGGGAGATTGACTCGTGCTCGCTACGCAAACCAACGTCATCCATGCGACAGTGCCGCCACCGGCGCCGTCGCAGATCGCGATCGACTGCGACGTCAGCAAGATCTTCTATGGGGACTTCCTCGCGGTGCGCGACAGCCGCATCTCGGTCCCGAAAGGATCTATCACCGGCTTCATCGGCCCCTCGGGATGCGGCAAGAGCACGGTTCTGCGCAGCCTCAATCGCATGAACGACATGGTGCAGGGCTTCCGGCTCGAGGGTCATGTCCACTTTCTCGGCCAAGACGTCTATGACGCCAGCGTCGATCCCGTCGTCGTTCGGCGGTACATCGGGATGGTGTTTCAACAGCCGAATCCATTCTCGATGAGCGTCTACGACAATGTCGCGTTCGGCCTGCGCCTCAATCGCTACAAGGGCAACCTCCACGAAAAGGTCGAGCATGCGCTGCGCCGCGCAGCGTTGTGGGACGAAGTCAAGGACAAGCTGAAGGCCAGCGGTTTGTCTTTGTCGGGCGGTCAGCAGCAGCGCCTGTGCATCGCGCGGGCGATAGCCACCGATCCTACCGTTTTGTTGATGGACGAGCCTTGCTCCGCTCTCGATCCGATCGCGACCCGTCGCATCGAAGAGCTCATGTTGGAGTTGAAAGACGACTACACGATTGTCCTCGTCACCCACAATATGCAGCAGGCGACGCGAGTTGCCGATCTCACCGCTTTCCTTGGCGTTGACATCTCTCACGGCGGCAGAACCGGCTATCTGGTCGAGCTCGGGGAAACAAAGCAGATCTTTGAGGCACCGCGCGAACAGCTGACCAAGGAATATGTCAGAGGCGAGTTCAGCTGATCGCAACGGAAGGGTGCGAGAATGACGCTCGCGCG
>JBARIB010000515.1:0-4061 GCA_049799535.1 Allostellaceae bacterium
GGTGGGAATCGAACCCACGTAGCCAGCTTGGAAGGCTGGAGCTCTACCATTGAGCTACACCCGCGTTTTTTGCTGCTACCGAAGCCGACCCTCTTCTTCTGACCCCCGCGCCTTCTCGCCACCACACGGCCACCTGTTCCCACTTTTGTCGCCGCTGCAATTCCAAAGCGCTGGTGGAGGGGGTAGGATTCGAACCTACGAAGACGTACGTCGGCAGATTTACAGTCTGCTGCCTTTAACCGCTCGGCAACCCCTCCGGCTCTTGTGCCGCTCGGCGCAGCGGATCGCGGGTCATAAGATGGTGGCTCGACTTTGTCAATCCAGGCTTACTCGAACTACAAATGAGTTCCCGGTCGCCAACTCTTGGCTTTGTGCACCGACAGGTTCTGGATCCATTGAGATGAAGGACTCTCGACCACCGCGGCAAGACCGGCCGGTGTTCCGCCGGCGGCACTCCGAGAATCAAAGCGAGGGTTTATCAAAATCCGGCCGAAAGCCGGCTGATGCCGATCGCTGGGTATATGGAAGACATGCGGTGAAGGCGGCTCTGGCCAATCCCAGAAGGCTCTGGCACCGTCTCATCATACTTGCAGGCCACGAGCAAGAGGCGATCGCGTTGGTGGCTCGCGCCCGAGCGACACGCCTAGGAAATGATGGGGCCGTGGGCGTACTGAAGCGCGAGGGTTTTGATGCTATCTTGCCGGAAGGCGCCGTCCACCAAGGGCTGGCGCTCGAAGCCGAACCTCTGAGCCAGTGCGACCTGGACGATATACTGTGG
Organism: Allostellaceae bacterium; assembly: GCA_049799535.1. GTDB lineage: Bacteria > Pseudomonadota > Alphaproteobacteria > ATCC43930 > CGMCC-115725 > AP-15. Next base: position 779 of record JBARIB010000515.1, read on the forward strand.
GACACCAGCCACGGGCTCAGCCGTCGTATCATCATCGCACTCGACCAGGTCAGCGATCCGCATAACGTGGGTGCGATACTGCGTTCTGCGGCCGCCTTCGGCGCCGCCGCGGTGCTTGTCCCGGATCGCGGCGCTCCGCGGCCGACGGGTGCGCTCGCCAAGGCTGCTTCCGGCGCCCTCGAAACTGTGCCGCTCGTCCGCGTGGTCAACCTTGCCAATGCCCTCGATCGGCTGAAGGTGGCGGGATTCTGGATTTGCGGTCTCGATGAGACCGCTGAACGGCCGCTGGCTGAGTTGGCGCTCGGCGAGCGGGTCGCAATCGTCCTCGGCTCCGAGGGCCGCGGCATGCGCCGCCTGGTGCGCGAGCGCTGTGATTTCCTTGCACGGCTGCCGACTCGCCCCCGGCAGCCCTCCCTTAACGTCTCGAATGCCGCAGCGGTGGCGCTCTACGAGGTTGTTCGCGCGCGCCCGTCTACCGAGCCAGAGGAACAACCGGAACTGGCGTGACAGATGCGCTCGGTTGCGATAGGAACTGGAGCGCATCAGCCGGATCTCAGGCCGGGTTAGCACAGCGGCAGTGCTGTTCGCGGAGTGATCGGCGGTCCGCCTCTCGGCGTACTCGGCATACAAGGATCGAGGGTTGTGCCGGATGGCCGGCACGGAGCCTCAGGCATGGGGGACGGGCCTGATGGCCGATTTCACCCATGTCGGATTGGAGGTGCCCAAGCCTGCCCGTGCGAAGGGGGGCGAGGGTGTGGGTGGCGGTCGCCGAGAGTGGGCGCAAGGGTAAGGTACGGCAGGTCGGAGTTTTCGAGAACCGCCCAGAGATCCTGTGCGAGATGGCAGCCAGGGTTGGTAAGGGAGACCGTCGCCTGAGCTTCGGCTACGACGCGGGTGCTAGCGGATACGGGCTTCACCGTTTGCTGACCGGTTGCGGGCATGCCTAGCAATCAGCTTTCGCCCAGTCGCCGAAATGGCGCGGATCGATCCGGCGCCTCTAGGTAAAGGAGCCGAGCTGGGCCAGTGGCCGCCCCCTGCCTGCGATCTTCGCCACGTTCCGTGCGCTCGGGCTTCTCGCCGAGCCGCCACCTGAGCAACCGATCGGTGCCGGCGAACCCCACCAATAGCGCGATCAGGGGGCCGAGTGCAGCCGCCGCCACGATGAGCCAGGACTGTATTGAGCCGGTAGGAAGACTGTCCATTGTGAGATCCTTCGAGGCCAAGAGCGCCACTTCACTAAGCGTCGAACTCCACCGTTGGGCCGAGACTGCCTCGGGCCGCGACAGCGCTGGCCTGATCCCCCGGCAATGGCGTCAACCCCAGGGCGAAGGCAGTCAAGTGAATTTGCGCCGTCGTCAGGATTTCAGCCCGAGTTTCCGGGTCTGTGATGTCCCGTATCACAGAGAACATCCGTATTACTGTCCACAACCTAAGTAGTATGCCATCGTCGATCGCATAGACCATTGCGCTTGTCCTTAGTTTTATTTTGTACGCGGGCATGTTCCGCCCTGGAGCGTCCCGCCAACGTCAGCTCCAGCGTCACGAAGATATCCGCTTGCCGATTTTTTAAACGGGGTTTGAAGTAGATTTGCGGAGAATGTTGCGCACCGCTCGCGGCCTCGCGCGCTAACGGTCCTCTGCGCTGGGCCCCAACAGGCATCGCCGGTGCAATTCTGACCCGCTCGCCGGCTGAAATCTGACCCGGTTCTGCGGCAAGCTGACCCTAACGCCCGTTCCCGCCCGCCGCTTCAGTCCGGCCAGAAGCCCTTGAAGCGGTCGTTGGCGTGGACCGCTTGAAGATGGGCGGACGGGGGCGCGTTCGCTATCCGTCTCGCTCGCTAGCCATAATTTCCTCGGCTTCCACGCCCAACACGTCGGCCAACGCCTCCCCCGTCTTGGCCCATGCCACACCAGTGCCCGGGACCGGCTCGCCCCATCGGCGTTTCAGTCGGCGCCACAAGATCCCATACCGGGCTGTGATATTCTCCAGGGTTTCTGCCGCTCTTCGGCGCCGTTAACCTGCGGCGGGGAGTGCCGCAGGTGGGGTCGGGTTCGGATGGATACCCGGTAGATGACCTCCTGGGTGACGAAGCGCGAGTTGAGGTTGGCGGGAGTAGCTCTCGCGCTGGCGCTCGCCTTGACCTCCTGTGTCTCCCCGGAAGAACTCCGCCGCGACGACGAGGCGGCGTGCGCCGGCTATGGTTTTCACCCCAACACCGACGCCTTTGCTACGTGTCTCCAGCGCGAGAGCCTCGCACGGCGCGCCTCAACTTCGTATCCGCCACTTCCGTATTTGGGTGGGGGTTACTGGGGCGGGCCATGGGGACCGTACTGGCCTTGACGAGCGGCTCTGACCCGGCCTCGCTTAGGCGGAATTGACTCGCCGGGCACACGCAGCCGCCAGTGCCGACAGAATAGCAACCCACACCCAGCGGAGGCTATGCCTGACCCAGGCTCGGGGACCCAGCCAATTACCGGTGCTCGCTCGGCACGAACACCGTACTTGGGCTCGTAAGAAAAGGGCTGCTCGCAGTGTCGCCCGACGATGGCGCAGAGAACTGGAGCGACAGGCTGCCACCGGGAACCCCGAAGATGCTTCCCCCGGATTGCCCGTTCGACATCTTGTCTGCAAGTTCATCCGGGTCGGCTAAGCGGTTGCTTATAGTCGCGGGGCTGGCCGGCTGCGTCGAAAATGCCGAAGCGCCCTGCGTACCCGATAGAAAGGTGACTACTCCAGCAATCAGAATAAGCCGTGTATTCATCGGAGCCCCCCCTCAAAGCGAATGGTTGTAGGCTGACAGCGGGTCGATCATCCCTGCTTGGCGGTCTGTGTCCGATACGGCCTCGGGGGATCGCGGCGGAGGCAATCCTGGCCCATCGCTCCTTCTCCGGGTCAGCGACATGTTGGTACGCCAGGGCGCGCTGCGGAAGCAATGGGCCAGTGAGCGTTCCGACAGCGGGACCAAAGAACCACAGCTAAAGACCCCCTTTTGACGCTGGCGGGGATAACGTGTTGACGGCATTTGACTAAAATCGCTGCCATCTAGATTTCTTTGTGACCACGGCGCGTCCGCTCAAGCCCGTGCCCAACCTCGATAAGTCGCTAAGCCGAGCGACCCGAGAGAGCGCTGCCTTCCGAGGACCCGAGCGCCAGGGAGGGAAAATGAGTTTTGAGACCATTAGCCTGCTGCTGAACTGGATGGAGTTGGGGGCGCTGCTGGCGATCCTGTTTCGTCTTTCCAGCACTTTTCAGCTTATTGCCAACACGCAGCGCGAGCTTAGA
>JBARIB010000516.1:0-2684 GCA_049799535.1 Allostellaceae bacterium
GCGATAGCCGATCCATGCCGCGGCAATCACCAAGATAATCAGGACAAGCTTCGGAAAGGCAAACATCGGCGAGCTTTAGCGGCAGCGCGGAAGCGAGGTCAACCAAAGTCGCCGGATTGTTTGGAGATCACAGGCCAAACCTGGCCCACAGCAGACGTGCTTCCAGCCAGTCGGCGAGGTCGGCGATCAAAGAAACGGGGTCGCGCGCGACAAACGGCAGACGGCTCGCAAACGGCCAGCGCCGCCTTTCGGCGGAAATCGCGCGGAGCCTTACCTTCTCGCCGTAGCGCGCCCGCATCACTGCGCGCAGCTCGCCGATGCCGTCGATCAGCCCGCGGTCCAAAGCCATGCGGCCGGTCAGGACGTCGCCGGTGAAGAGGGTCTCGTCTGCCGGATCGATCTTGCCGGCGCGGCGGCGGCGCACATGCTCCTTGAAGGATTGATGAATGTCCTGTTGCAACGTTGTGAGCCGAGCGACATCGGAGGGCTCCTCCGGCAGGAAAGGATCGAGCAAGGATTTGCGCTCCCCGGCGGTATGCAGGCGCCGCTCGATGCCGAGTCGCCCCATCAGCTGGTAAAACCCGAAGCCCGCGCTGATCACGCCGATCGAACCGAGCAGAGAACTCTCCTCGCTGAAGATTTCATCGCCGGCAAGCGCCAGCCAGTAACCGCCCGAGGCCGCGACGTCCTCGGCAAAGGCGATGACCGGGACACTCTTCTTCTCCGCCAGCTGTCGGATGCGGCGAAAGAGCAATGCGGATTGAACCGGCGAGCCGCCGGGGGAGTTAACCACGATCGCGACCGCGACGACCCCGGAGCCACGGAACGCCTTATCGATCGCCGCTGCGTGGCTTGCCAGCGATACGCCGCCGCGCCGCGAGCGCGGCATGATGACCCCCTCGAACCGCAAAACCGGCACGACGGGGCGCCGCCGCCACAAATTCCCGATATCGAGATGACTGCGAATGCTCACGGACCCCAAATGGGGATTCGCATCAGTCGGGGCCACCGCAAATCCCGTTCGGGGGATTCCAGATCGGATGCTGCGCGCGACGCCGGGTTCAGATATCGTGCACGTCGATGATGCCGGGCAGGGATTTGACGGCGGCGCGCGTCCTCGGATCGACCTTGAAGCTACCGGGGATGGCGATCTCGACCTCGCGGCTTGGCAGGCCGAGGACAACCGTGATCCGGCCACGCCCGCCCGCCTGACGGGCAATCACACTCTTTAGGCTCGGCAGAGCCCCGGGCTCGCCGACAAACACCCGGAGCCCGGCAGCGGCATGCGCGACAACCGTGTCGAGCGGCTCGAATTTCTGCGCCGCCAGCCGCAGACTGTCCTCTTCGCTGCGCACATCGACCGTAACAACAAGCGGCTGGCCGGAATCGAGCAAGGCTCGCGCCTCTCTCAGCACATCCGAGAACAACGTCACCTCGAAGGTGCCGCTCGAGTCGGACATCTGCACAAAGGCAAAGCGGTTGCCGCGCCCCGACGTCCGCTCCTTGCGACCAACCACGATGCCGGCGAGCCTGAAGCGGTTCGTCGGGTTCGCCGCCAGACCGGCCGCCAGGTCGCCGTAACGGACGATACCGGCGCGCTCGAGACTCTTGCCGTAAGGGTCGAGCGGGTGGCTCGAGAGGTAAAACCCGATTGCTGCGAATTCGTGCTGCAATCGCTCAACGGGCGGCCAATCGGTCACGAGCGGCAGGCTCGGACGTGGCCCGAAGGCCGGATCGATTGCAGCGAAGAGACTCTCTTGGCGGCTGTCGCGCTCCTCTGCGGCAAGGCTCGCATGGCGCAGCAACTGCTCCGCCGCCACAAAGGTCTGGGCACGGTTGGGGTTGAGGCTGTCAAACGCGCCGGCCTTCGCGAGGTTCTCGAATTGCCGGCGGTTGAAGCTCTTCGCATCAAGCCGCCGGGAGAAATCGGCAAGATCCTTGAAGCGGCCGCGGGCGGTGCGTTCGGCGATGAGTTCGGACATAGCCTGCGCCCCCACCCCCTTGACCGCGGCAAGCGCATAGCGGATTGCCGGCTTTCCGTTATTTTTCCCTCCCCCATTCTTGGGGGAGGATAGGGTGGGGGTCTCGACCGCGAAGGTCACGTCCGAGCGGTTGATATCCGGCGGCAATAGCCGGATGCCGAGCCGGTCCAGTTCCTGCCGGAAGACATTGAGTTTGTCAGTGTTGCCGAGATCCAAGGTCATCAATGCGGCGAGGAACTCGACCGGGTAGTTCGCCTTCAGATAGGCGGTTTGGTAGGTCACGAGTGCGTAGGCGGCGGCATGCGGCTTGTTGAAGCCGTACCCGGCGAACTTGGCCATCTGGTCGAAGATCAGTTCGGCCCGGGAGCGCTCGACGCCGCGCGCCGAGGCACCCTCGAAAAATATCTGGCGCTGCGCCTCCATCTCGGCCGGAATCTTCTTGCCCATCGCGCGGCGCAACAGATCGGCGCCGGCGAGCGAATAACCCGCCAGCACCTGGGCGATCTGCATGACCTGCTCTTGGTAGGTCATGACGCCGTAGGTTTCCTTGAGGATCCCCTCGATCGCCGGATGCAGGTAATCGGGCGCCTCTTCGCCGTGCTTCACGGCAATATAGCGAGGGATGTTCTCCATCGGCCCCGGCCGGTACAGCGCGTTGGCGGCGATGATGTCCTCGAAGCGGTCGGGGCGCAGCTTCCTCAG
>JBARIB010000517.1:0-2029 GCA_049799535.1 Allostellaceae bacterium
GATTTCCGGATCGTAATTCTTCGTGACGAAGGCTGCCATCGGCGTGTTGACCATTCCCGGGCAGACCGCGTTGATGCGGATGCCTTGAGCAGCATAGTCGAGAGCGGCGCTCCGCGTCAGACCGATCACCGCGTGCTTGCTCGCCGAATAAGCGCTGCGTCCTCTGGAACACTTTAAGCCGCCGATCGAAGAACAATTGACAATAGCGCCACCTCCCTCCGCCACCATCTGGCGGAGTTCGCCCTTCATGCAGTTCCACACGCCGCGTAAGTTGACGTTCATCACGCGTTCAAATTCGCTGTCGCTGGTTTCCAGAAGTGCTGCAGCCTCAGAATTGACGCCGGCATTGTTGAAGGCTGCGTCGAGCCGCCCATAAGTGCCGACGGCGCGCTCGATCATCGCCGCGACCTGAGCGGTATCCGTCACGTCACAGGTGACGCCAATCGTGTTGTGACCCGCTGCGCGCAGGCCCTCGGCCGCCTTGCCGACCCTCTCCTCGTCGCGATCGGCAAGGACCACGGACGCGCCGGCCTTGGCGAAGGCCTCCGCCGTCGCCCGGCCAATGCCGCCGCCGGCTCCGGTGACGAGCGCCACTTTTCCATCGAAAGCTGTAGTCATCCGACGTCGACCAAAGTAGTGGTACGGATCAGACACTCGGTGCCGCTACGCGCCGTCGAGATTGCTTCGCTGCGCTCGCAATGACGTCGTGAGTGGTTGTCATTGCGAGGAGCGGAGCGACGAAGCAATCTCGATGTTATGGCCTGCGGCGGGAATCGGATCAGCGCGGTTCGAGCCGCAGTGTGGTCGGCAAGGTTTCGGAGCGCACCATCTCCTGCGCATGGGTGCTCCGGTGATACTTGCTCAGGAATTCGCGGCTGGCCCGGGCGACCGCTTCGGGATCGCCCGCCGGGATCACCTGCACCGCCAACTTGCTGCCGGCAAATTCCAGCGTGGCGGGCCCGCCCGCCGCGAGGTCCCGGTACCAGCGCCCCTTGGCGCCGAGCCACGAACGCACGAAGACCTCGTCGTCGGCGACCACCACCCAGATCACGACCGCGCTCTTGGGGTGCTTCTCGGTCCGGATCAGCACCTCCTGCACGTCGCGCAATTCGCCCAGGGTGTCGGCATCGAATTTCGCCATGGCCTAACCTCCCGTAGTCTCGCCGGCTCTCCACGCCGGGCGCGCTTAGTCATCATTTAGAGGCGCGCATCTGACGCGATTAGATCCTATAATTCGCATAGACTTATGAGCGGCGCCATAAATGCACCGCGGAAATCTGAATGACCTCCTGGCCTTCCTGGCCGTCGGGCAGGAGCGCAGCTTCACGAAGGCCGCGGCGAAGCTGGGCGTGTCACAGTCGGCGCTCAGCCACACCATTCGTGGCCTCGAGGAACGGCTCGGCCTGCGGCTGTTGACCCGCACCACACGCAGCGTCTCCCCCACGGAGGCGGGCGAACGCCTGCTTCACACCGTCGGCCCGCGATTTGAGGAGATCGAGGCCGAGCTTGCCGCGTTGAGCGAACTTCGGGAGAAGCCCGCCGGCACCATTCGGATCACGGCCACAGACTATGCGGCCGACACGATCCTCTGGCCGAAACTGACGAAGTTCCTGAGCCAGTATCCCGACATCAAAGTCGAGATCATCATCGACTACGGCCTGACCGATATCGTCGCTGAGCGTTTTGACGCAGGCGTGCGAAGCGGCGAGCAAGTGGCCAAGGATATGATCGCCGTGCGTATCGGGCCGGACATGCGCAGCGCAGTCGTCGGGGCTCCGTCGTATTTCAATACGCGGCCGGAGCCGCGGAGGCCGCAGGAACTGATCGGTCACAACTGCATCAATTTGCGTCTGCCCACACATGGCGGATTGTACGCCTGGGAGTTCGAGAGGGATGGCCGCGAGCTAAAGGTGCATGTCGAAGGCCAGCTCGTCTTCAACGGCACTTTCCAGATGCTCAATGCAGCGCTGGCCGGATTCGGCCTGGCCTATGTGCCGGAGGACGTGGCGAAATCCCACATCGCGAAGGG
>JBARIB010000518.1:0-9207 GCA_049799535.1 Allostellaceae bacterium
AAGCTATGCCGATCTGACGTTAAGTGCAGCCGTCGGAAAGGTTCTCGAAGCGATGGTTACCCAGGAAAAATCTTCGTCAATGTGAGGCGCATCACACGTCTTTCGCGCTCCGTGCGCTATTTGGAACGCGGGCAGTCCCGAGAATGAGGACGCTGGAAACGTCCGTTCCGGGACTGGTGCAAACCCGCGACAACGGAGACACTCAATGCCGCAAATCGCCGTGATGAATGAGTCGACTGTCATTACCGATGCCGATGTTCAAAAAATGTTGGCGGCCTTCGACCAGCAGTGGAACAAGGATTTGAGACCGGTCTGGGGCGTCGACGCCGCCACCTTCACCTTCGTCCCGAAGCCCCAGATGCCGCCCACCGGCAGCTGGTGGCTCGTATTCCTGGACGACAGCGACCAAGCCGGCGCGCTCGCCTACCATGATCTGACAAACGAGGGGCTGCCGATCTCCAAGGCGTTTGTCAAAACACTTCTGGCGGACAAGGCAAGCGTCAGCGTCGGCGCCACTCACGAGCTCTGCGAGATGGCGGTAGATCCTTGGCTGAACAGTGCCTACCAGGATCCACACGGCGTTTTCTGGGCAGGAGAGGTCTGCGATCCGGTCGAGAGCGATCAGTACGGCTACAAGATCGGCGATGTCCTCGTGACGGATTTCATCACGCCGAACTGGTTCGCCCACCAGCATGCGAATGGCAGCATCGACCTGAAGGGCCACTCCCACAAGGCGTTCGAAATCCTGAGCGGTGGATATGCGCAGAAGTTCGACCCCCGCCACGGATGGGTTCAAGTCAACGGCGAGAAGGCAATGCTAAGCCACCAGGCCCATGCCGCCGAGGGCTCGCGCAGAGAACGCCGTGCGCGGCTGCGCAAAGGGTTGGAGCGCAGCCGCGTAACCCGGCGCTAGGGCGATCGGACTAGATCGTTATCCGACCTCGGCGAGCTTGATGGTGATGCCCGGGAGGCGACTTCCGGGCATCGCTCGTTACTACGTGCCTTTCCCTGGATTATCGGATCTCGACCAATTCCAGCGCTTCGCGGCTCGGGCCTTCGATCATCACGGCGCGGGTGTCGCCCAGCGGGTAGAGTTCTTCGAGGAACGTGACGCCTTCGCTGCGTAACTTGGCGACCCAGGCGTCGAGATCGGGGACACTCAAGGCGATGTGGTCCTGGAGTTGCCCGCGTGAGCTGGCGAGCGGCGCCTCGCCCTGGTTGGCGTACCAGATCAGCGCGACGTCACCGAACTCGACGCCCGCCCGCGGGCTGCGGAACATCCCTTCCCGGTTGAGCGCCGGCCAGGTGCGGTCGGCGCCGCGCGGCACCTTGCAGTTAGTTTCCGTCACTGCTGCGCCGCCCCAGCCGGCCCGAGGCGGCGCATTAAGGTACTTGTGGTACCAGAGCTGGGCGCAGAGCGGGTCTTGCTGGTAGAGGTGGACGTGGTTGAAGCGCTCTGACGGGTGATCGCCGGCATATTCGATGAGGGCGTCATCGGGACCCCGCATATAGGCGAACCCGCCGCCGCCGGCCGGCCCGAGGCCGTTTGCCTGAGCGTCGGCGATCTGTGCTTTGGTGAGGCCGAGCACGCCGCCTTGGCCCGGCCAAGTATCGCTGCTGATCAGCACCGAGGCGCCCTCCTCACTCGTGTAGAGAGGCAGCAGCTCGACCTCGCGTCGGGTCTTGTACGCTTCGAGGCAGCGGCGAGAATCCGTCACATGCCAGCCGAAATGCCAGATCGGACTCTGCGGCTCGCTGGTCGGCGGCCTATCGACCTTATCGAACAGCACCATGACGTTGTTCGGCGACATCAGCGCCGCAAAACCGCCCCAGCTCCCCTTGGAGGTGCTCGGAAACTGCCGCGTATAGAAGTCGATCGCGGCGTCGGGATCGACCGAATTCAGATGCAAATGATGGAATTTCGGGGTCGGCAGCATGTTGATGCTTCCCTGCGGCGGATCTGCTCTACTATGCGCCGAACGCGCCGGAAATCAACGCGGGGTGGGGACGTTATGCGCACGGTTAGCGGGACTTGGACAGCGGCACCTTTGGCAGCAGCAATCTTGGTCGGGCTTCCCGCCGAGCCGAGAGCGCAGCAGAACCAGGCGCCGGCGGTCGAAGTCGACAATGACGATATAGGCGGCGTCGTGACCAGCCGGTTCGGCCCGGAGGCCGGCGTGTGGGTCATCGCGCAGACGACCGAGCTCGGCACCCGCTTCGCGAAAATGGCGGTCACCGACGAGCGCGGGCGGTATGTCGTACCTGATTTGCCGAAGGCGCATTACGAAGTCTGGGTGCGGGGCTACGGTCTTGTCGACTCGCCCAAGGTCGAAGCACAACCGGGCCAGCGCCTCGATCTGACCGCGGTCGTCGCGTCGAGCCTCGCCGCGGCGGCGCAGTATTACCCGGCCGCCTACTGGTATTCGATGGTCAAGATCCCCGACAAGAGTCTGTTCCCCGGCACCGGCGACAAGGGCAACGGCATCCCGACGGAATTCAAGACCCAGGAGCAGTGGCTCAATTTCGTCAAGACCAATGGCTGCGGCAATTGCCACCAGCTCGGCAATTACGCGACGCGGATGATCCCCGCGGCGCTCGGCAAGTTCGAAACATCCCGCGACGCTTGGGCCTACCGCCTGTCGGTCGGCCCGGCCGGTCACGACATGGTGCGGTTCATCACGCAGCTGATGACGCCGGATGGCGGCCAGCTCGCGCGGCTCGCCGACTGGACCGACCGGATCGAGTCCGGCGAATTGCCGAGCCGCAGCCCGCAGCGCCCGCTCGGCATCGAGCGCAATATCGTGGTCACCGTTCGCGACTGGCTCGACCCCAAGCACTACCTGCACGACCTGACGACGACCGACCGACGCAACCCGACGATCAACGCCTATGGCCCGATCTATGGCGATACCGAGCTCAGCAGCAACGCGCAGCCGGTCCTAGACCCGGTGCACAACACGAAAACGACGCTCACCCCGCCGGTCCATGAGGGCACGCCGAGCTCGGCGCTCGCCAATCAGGTGGTCGCGCCGTCACCGTATTTCGGCATGGCGCAGACCTGGGACAGCAAGGTCAATGCGCACACCTCGGTGATGGACCAGGACGGACGCGTCTATTGGGCAGCGCAAAACCGCTCGCCGAAGGACATTCCGGCTTATTGCAAGAAAGGCTCACCGTTGCGTTCGGCGCAGCTCTACCCGCTCGACGTGCCGCAAGAGGGCTTCTTCCAGAACTCGCGCCAGGTGACGGTGTACGATCCGAAGACGCAGAAATTCACGATGATCGATACCTGCTTTGGCACGCACCACCTGAATTTCGCCGAGGATGCCGACAATACCCTGTGGCTCAGCAACAATACTGGCCTCGGCGGCGCTCCCGTGCCCGAGCTGGCGGTCGCCGGGTGGATCAACACCAAGAAGTTCTGGGCAACCGGCGATGCGGCGCAATCACAGGGCTGGACGCCGCTGATTGTCGACACCAACGGCAACGGCAAGCGCGACGAGGGCTACAACGAGCCCGGCCAGACACCTGACTACAGCAAGGATACTCGCATCCCCTACGGCATGTACGCGATGGCCTATTCGCCGGCGGAGAAGGTGGTCTGGGGCTCGAGCCTGGCCCATCCGGGCTACATCATCCGCCTCGACCCGGGCGCCAACCCGCCCGATACCGCGCTCGCCGAGATCTACAAGGTGCCGCTGCCCGGCTACGGCATCCGCGGCATGGACGTCGACCGCAACGGCGTCGCGTGGCTCCCGCTCGACAGCGGTCATCTCGCCAGCTTCGATCGGCGCAAATGCAAGGGACCCTTGAACGGGCCGGGCGCCGAGAAGGGCGAGAAATGCCCCGAGGGCTTTTCGTTCTATCCGCTGTCCGGGGCGGGGTTCCAGGGCGACGCGGGCGCGGAGGAGAACCCGTATTACGTCTGGGTCGATGGGTTCAACATCCTGGGGCTGGGGCCGAACGTGCCGTTCGAGACCGGCAACCAGTCGGACTCGCTGCACGCGCTCGTCGACGGCCATTTTGTCGAATTGCGCGTGCCCTATCCGATGGGGTTTTTCAGCAAGGGACTCGAAGGCCGCATCGACGACGCGAACGCCGGTTGGAAGGGCCGCGCCTTATGGGCCAGCTCGGGCAACCGTACGCCGCAGCACATCGAGGGCATCGACGCGAAGGCCCCCGGCGCACCCGGCACCACACCCCCGACATTGTCGAGCCCGCTCGTCGTCGAATTCCAGCTCCGTCCCGACCCGCTGGCGCATTGAACGGGGGATCAGGCGAGCTTGTAGCCTTGGCGGGCGAGTAACTTCCAGCTGCCGTCTTGCTTTTGCCAGACCGAAAGCACGCCGAGCCGGATGCTCGAAGCTTTGCCGTCGGTTTCGGATTCGGAGGCATACATATGCCGCGCGACCGCAGCGTTGCCGGCCAGGCCCACCTTGAGGTCGGGAAAGGTCAGCGATTTGACGACGGCCTTGCGGGCCATAACGCCGTCCATGAACTCGGCCTGGTTCTGGACCCTGCCGTCCGAGTGGCCGTAACTGAGCTGAGCGGCCGTCAGCTGCTGCAGTTTGGCTTTATCCTGATCGAGGATCGCCTTTTTGAGCGCCTCGACGGCCTGGCCCACCGCCGCCTCATCGGCGGAGTCGGCGAGAGCCGCAGGGCTGTGTAACAGGCCCGATGCGCCGAGCGCCAATGCGCCCGCTACAGCCAAGTGACGACGGGATACTTCCATAGGTCCCTCCCTTCATTTTGCTGAATTCGTCAATTTTCGCCTCTTCCGGAGGGTAATCCCGCCCGACCGCGCTGTCGAAGGCAAACACAGACCAACAGCTGATCGAATGACGCCGTGTTCGCGCAGCTTAGCGATTTCACCCGACGAAAGGCCCAGCCAGCCGCCATAGATCTCGGCATTGTGCTGGCCGATTGTGGGGCTCGGCCCGGCCGAGATCTTGTCGGTGCCGTGCAGGCGCAACGGCTTCGAAGGCACGACGATCTCGCAGAGTTCGGGATGGTCTATCCGGGCCAGCATGCCGCGCGTATGCTGCGGCCGCATTCGACACCCTCCACGCGGCCGGAGGCCTTACGTGACGAGCATCGATACATCCCCCCATATCCGGCATTCCCCTGCCGCACCGCACAGCGAGCATCATGCGCTCGGCGACGAATGGCGGAAACGAGTGCCGATCGATGCGCACGCCGAGTGGCAACCGCCTGCCAACCGCCCCGATCCGGTCGAAATCCTGATCGAGCAGGGCAAGAGCCGGATGCCGGAACTGTTGCCGATACGCTACGCGCGGATGAAGGCCGATCCATTTGCCTTTCTGCGCGGAGCAGCGGCGATCATGGCGGGCGACCTCGCATCGGGTCCCGCCACCGGTTTGCGCTTGCAGACTGGAGGTGATTGCCATCTCGCCAATTTCGGGACCTATGCGACGCCCGAAGGCACGGCGGTTTTCGACATGAACGACTTCGATGAGACATTACCGGCGCCGTTCGAATGGGATGTGAAGCGCCTTGCCGCGAGCCTCGCGGTCGCCGGACAGGTGGCCAAGATGCCGCAGCCGGAATGCCGGCGTCTCGCCCGCGAGGCAGCGTTCAGCTATCGCGAGCACCTGGCGTCTCTGGCGGAGCTGCCACCGTTTGCGGCTTGGAGCACGCGCATCGACCTCAAGGGGGCGATAGCCGATATCGACTCCCCCAAGATCCGCCGCAATCTTAAGAAGCGTCTCGCGGCCATATTGGAGGGCGGAGAGGAGCACTTCGGGCTGGTCGAAAGAAAGAAAGGGGGCTGGCGGATCAAGGAAAAGCTGCCGCTAGTGCGCCATCTGAGCCGCCACGAACTACATGCGCACAAGGCCCTCGCGTCTTATGCCGAGACATTGCAAGAGGATAGGCGCGTGCTGCTGCAGCGCTATCATTTGCATGACGTCGCCTTCAAGACCGTCGGTGTCGGCAGCGTTGGCACGTACTGTGCGATTGCGCTGCTCGTCTCGGATGGCGGTGCGCCGCTTCTGCTGCAGATCAAGGAGGCGCAGGAATCCGTGCTCGCCCGATTTGCGGGAGCGTCGACCTATGCCAATCACGGCGAGCGGGTGGTTGTCGGGCAACGCATGCTGCAAGCGGCGACCGATATATTTCTCGGTTGGCCGCAAGTGCCACTCGACGGCCGCTATTTCTATGTCCGCCGCCTGAAGGACCAGAAGCTCGCGAATATTGGAGCCCGACTCGAAGTGGCGCTGCCGTTCTACGCCGATTTATGCGGCCGCACCCTGGCGCGCGCCCATGCCCGAGCGGGCGACGCCGTCGCCATATCGGCCTATATGGGCAACGGAAGCGAATTCGACAAAGCCATCGCCGAATTCGCGATGGCCTACGCGGGTCAGACCGAGCGCGACTGGCGGGCTTTGCTCGACGCCATTGAGGCAGGGCGGATCACTGCCGACGAACCGCCCTCGAACTAACGGCCCACCATTGCCGAGTCCTGGCGCAGCGGGGCAGATTCCGGAAATTTATCGCGACGGCCCACTCGCAGGCAATGGCCGATGATCGACATCGCCCATGCGGAGTTCGAGACGGTACCGCATTGACCCAAATCGCGGATTACCGCATTTGAGATTTACGCCGTAACTCCCGCCGTACCATCTCCCCGGCGTTACCCGATGGAGCACTTCCGATGGCCACGCCCGCAGCGGCTGGCGCCTCGAGCCCGACCCGCCAACCGGTAGCCGCGCCGCTGACGCGCGCTGCGATATTTCTGGTTGTCACGGTCAACTCCGGCGACGACGCCGTCGCGGCTGTGCAATCGCTGTGTACCGACCTTGCCGCGCTGCTTCGCGCGGTCGGGTTTCGCGAGCCCCGCGAAAATCTCTCCTGCATCATGGGGTTCGGGTCCGAGGTGTGGGACCGGCTTTTCGGGGAACCGCGGCCGGCCGAGCTGCATCCGTTTCGCGAAATCCGCGCTGGATCGCGCCATGCTGTCGCTACACCCGGCGACCTGCTGTTCCACATCCGCGCCGAAAGGATGGACCTTTGCTTCGAGTTGGCAACGCAGATCATGGCGCGATTGGAGGGCGCCGTTACTGTGGAGGACGAGGTGCACGGCTTTCGCTATTTCGACAGCCGCGATCTGCTGGGCTTTGTCGACGGGACCGAGAACCCCACCGGCCAGCAAGCGGTGGACGCCACGATAATCGACGAGGAGGACCCCGCCTTCGCCGGCGGGAGCTACGTCGTCGTGCAGAAGTATCTCCACGATATGGCCGGCTGGAACGCACTGCCGACCGAGGCGCAGGAACGCATCATCGGCCGCACCAAGCTCTCGGACATCGAACTCGACGACACGGCCAAGCCGAGCTGGGCACACAGCGCATTGACCGTGATCGAAGAGAACGGGAGAGAGATCAAGATCGTCCGCGACAACATGCCCTTCGGCCAGGCCAGGCAGGGCGAGTTCGGCACCTACTTCATCGGCTACAGCCGCTCGCCCCGCACGATCGAGCAAATGCTCGAAAACATGTTTATCGGCCGGCCGGCGGGCAATTACGACCGGATCCTGGACTTCAGCCGGGCCGTTACCGGCAACCTCTTCTTCGTGCCGACCGCGACCTTCCTCGAAGACGTAGCGTCGGGCGCGCCGGCTGCGGCGCAACCGGCGATCGAGCCGCAGGCAGCCACGCCTTCACGACCCATCCCGCCGACGCCCGATAGTTCGCTCGGCATCGGCTCGCTCAAAGGGGAGCCCCGCTGATGAACAACCTGCACCGCGAGCTCGCCCCGATCTCCGACGCGGCATGGGCGCAGATCGAGGAAGAGGCGTCGCGCACTCTGAAGCGTTACCTCGCCGGACGCCGCGTCGTCGATCTGCAAGGCCCGAGCGGCGTCGCCCTGTCCGCCGTCGGTACCGGCCACCTGCAAAATATTGCGGCGCCCGGCGAGGGCATCCTTGCCCGGCAACGCGAAGTAAAGGCGCTGGTCGAACTGCGCGTGCCGTTCGAGCTGGACCGCCAGATGATCGACGACGTCGAGCGCGGCGCCAACGACTCGGACTGGCAGCCGGCAAAGGAAGCTGCCAAAAAGATCGCCTTTGCCGAGGACGGCGCGATTTTCGACGGCTATGGTGCGGCCGGCATTCAAGGCATCCGCCAAGGGACCAGCAACCCGATCGAGGCGTTGCCTGCCGACGTGCGCAATTACCCCGACGCCATTGCCCACTCGTTGAGCGTGTTGCGCCTGGTTGGTGTCAACGGCCCCTACTCGGTGCTGCTGGGTGCCGACGAGTACACAGCCGTCGCCGAAGCCAGAGACTCCGGATACCCGGTACTGGAACACCTCCGACGCATCGTCGACGGCGAGATCATCTGGGCCCCCGCAATCACCGGCGCCTTTGTCCTGACCACCCGCGGTGGCGATTTCGACCTGCATATCGGTCAGGACATCTCGATCGGTTATCTGAGCCATACCGACGCCGCAGTCCGCCTCTATCTGCAGGAGAGTTTCACCTTTCTTCTGCTGACCAGCGAAGCCGCCGTGGCGCTGGCCCCCGCGGTGGCTGCGTAGCCCCGTCTATGGCAAGACGCCAGCTGCGCATCAAACGGGTTTACAAGCCTCCTGACGACGGGGACGGCGTTCGTGTTCTGGTTGATCGACTGTGGCCGCGCGGCCTGTCGAAGGAACGGGCACGGATCGATCTGTGGCCGAAGGAAATCGCTCCGAGCGATACTCTGCGCCGCCTCTTCCACGGCAACCCGGTGGGCTGGGAAGAATTCAAAGCCACCTATTATGCGGAACTCGGCCAGCCTGCAGCGCAGTCGGCGGTTCGCAGCGTGCTCGATCTGCTCGCCCGCGAACCCGTCACGCTGCTCTTCGCCGCTCGCGACGAGGACCGCAACAATGCCGTGGCTCTAAAGGAGTGGCTGGAAAAGGCGTGAAGACACACCGGGCTGCTTGAGCAAGCTCCGCCGGCAGGGGTCGACAGGCCAGTGGGAATGGGGGTGTCAGCAGCCGCTGCGTGGCACGCACCCGCTCGTCCAACGCACTGACTGTTTCCGCCACTTGCTTGCGAGCACCAGTGCGAGGTTCTGAGCTAAATCGCCCCGCTCTCTCTCAGTTCCGCGATCTCGGCTAGCGAGAGGCCGAGCCAAGCGCCATAGATCTCGGCGTTGTGCTGACCGATCTTGGGGCTCGGGCCGGGTTCGACCGGATCGGACC
>JBARIB010000519.1:0-3181 GCA_049799535.1 Allostellaceae bacterium
TCATCCTCGCTAGCCCAGTCAACCGCACCCGCGCCTGGTAATCATAGTCGAGATCGGCCGAGAGGGTTTGGAGCAGCGCCGGCCTTCTCGAGACCGTTGGTCGACACCTCGCTCGCCGGCGAGTACAACAGCCCGTTCTGTTCGAAGAAAGGACAGCTTTGCAGATCATGTACCGCTCGGAAATGATCTGGTTGGGAGGTGAGCGCCCAGGCCAGTTTTGTGGACGCCTGTTCGATTAGCTCAGGAGTTGGCGCCTCGACGACCACAAGAATTTCGTGTCGCGGAAACTCTTTCATGTATGCGAAAGCGCGCTGCGTCCACAGCAAATCGGGCGGGAAAAGGTCTTCCCCACCCTAGTTGTGCGGCTTCAACCAGCGGCTGACGCCTTTGGTGCTGCTGTCGCGAAGCGGCTGTACTGCAATGGGGAGAGGCACATTGCTCCGTTCCTCAAGAGGTATGTCTGTAAAACCTCTAGAGAAACCGCTCGGTTCCCGGATCCAGCACTCCACGGTGAACCGTAGTAGGTTGGGCAGCCTCAGTATCCAATGGCTGCTCCGGCGGGCCGGCGGCCGTCGCTCGCGCCGAAAAGCCGCCCATTGACGATTTCGATCAACTCGACCGCACCCCAAGGCGCCCGCTCAGCCAGATTGTAGTGGGATCGGCTCAGCTGACTGACGACATCGGAGGAAAGGCCGGAGCGCTCGAAATAGACCTCACCAGGCCGCCATTGGTGGTGAAGCCGCGGTGCGTCGACCGCTGCTTGCGGGGCCATTCCGTAATCGACAATGTTCATGATAGTTTCGAGCACGGCGCTGATGATACGCGAACCGCCCGGACTGCCCAGGACCAAGAAAACCCGGCCGTCTTTCTCGACCAAGGTTGGGGCCATCGAGGAGAGCGGCCGCTTGCCGGGCGCGATAGCGTTGGGCTCGCCCTGAACCAACCCGTAGAGATTGGGCATACCCAGCTTCAGAGTGAAATCGTCCATCTCATTGTTAAGGAAAAACCCGGTGCCGGGTGCCACGACATTGGCACCGAAAAAGCCGTTAATCGTGTAAGTCACGGCAACCGCATTACCCTCGCCGTCGACGACCGAGTAGTGGGTCGTCTCGGCTTTCTCGTCAGGCGATCGCCGCGCCGGGGATGCACCTCGGCCAGTTTCGATTTCGGCGCGAAGCGAGGCCGCGTAGTCCTTGGACAACAGCCGCTCCAGCGGGTTTCTTACAAATGCAGGGTCGCCCAGATAGGCGTTGCGGTCGCTGTACCCGCGACGCATTGCCTCGACCATCAACCGGACAGAACGCGCCGAACGGAAACCCAATTGGCCGATATCATAACCTTCGAGGATATTGAGGATTTCGCAGATCGTGGTACCGCCGGAGCTCGGCGGCGGCGCCGAAACGATAAGGTAGGCGCGGTAGGTGCATCTGACTGGCACCGTTTCGGCGGTCGTGTAATCGGCAAAATCTCCGGCGGTTAGGATGCCGCCATTCTCGCTACTGGCTTTGGCGACAGCAGCGGCGATCGCTCCTTTGTAGAAGGCGTCGGGACCCTGCTCGGCGATGACCTCGAGGCTCGCAGCGAGGTCGCGCTGCACCAGGCGGTCACCCGGCACGAAGCGGTTGCCGTCGGGCCGCAGAAAGATTTTGGCCGCCGCGGCATCCTTGCCGAACCGGTCCGCTTTGGCGTCGAGAATGTCGGTGTCCGCCCGGCTCAGCACAAGGCCGTCCCGCGCCAACGCGATTGCCGGCGCGATTAGCGCAGCTCGCGGCAACCGGCCGTACTCCGCCGCTGCGCGATCCATTCCCATGACGGTGCCCGGCACTCCGGCGGCTCGGTAACCATAGCGGCTAAGCTCATTTACCGGCTGTCCATCAGCATCGAGGTACATCGTCGGGCTTGTCGCCGCCGGCGCGGTCTCGCGAAAATTGATGAAGGTTTCGCGCCCGTTAGCGAGGTGGATTGTCATGAATCCACCGCCGCCGATATTGCCGCAGCACGGGTCGACGACGGCCAGCGCATAACCGACCGCGACCGCTGCATCGATCGCATTCCCCCCTGCCTGAAGAATGTGCACGCCGACCTCAGAGGCAAGGCGGTGCGCGGAGACGACCATGCCGTGCTCGGCTTCGATCGCAGGAACGGGGACGGCCTCCGCAGTCGGCACCGACACAGTGGCCGACAATGCAACTGCAAATATCACGACCCTTCCCGCCGTGTTGCGGGACGGAGCGAGCTTTCGGTCGCGATACCGGATGCTAGTGAACCAGCTGGTACAGGCGCTCGTCATAAAGAGCACCTTCGAGCGGCGTCAATTTATCGCGAAACTCTTTGTTGTGTGGCGCCGTCACACTCGCATCAAAGGCTTTGCGGTCGCGCCACACCTCAACCAAGGTGAAATGGTTCGGGTGCCCATCCCACTGCACCACGTCATATCGCAAATTGCCGTCGTCCTTGCGTGCGCCATCCGCTTGCGCTTTGACGAGCTCTATCGCCTGGTCTTTGTGGATCGGGAAAACGTCGACATGGGTGAGAACATAGACCGCGTCAGCAGAAGCCTGCCCCTTCGGCGCTGCGACCGAGAGACCGCCGTGAGGCCGCACCCCGAAACCGCCGATCATTTCAGGCTGGAGCTTATCCCGAAATGCGCTTGCCGCTGGCCCCGCATTGTGCGCGTCCGAGGCGTGCTTGTCGCGCCAAGCTTCGAAGATAGCAAATCGGTTCGGCCGCCCACTTTCCTCGAGGACCTCAAACTCCGCATTTCCGTCTTCCTTTCGGCTCGCCTCGGCAAATTGCCGAGCGAGGGCAGAGGTGTCTCCCACGGCCGGAGGGGCGACTTCAAAATAAGTAACGATATAAACGGGAGCGTTCACTGCATCTTCCGCGCGCGAAGACGACACCGCCCCAACTGTCAAGATTGCCAAGCCGATGACCAGATTTGAAAAGTGCATGGCTCGACCTCCTATGCGCGGTTTGGCCGGAAGCTTACGTGGTAGCACGCGAAAAACGAATAGCGCAGGCGCATTCCATCCCAACATACCCCACGATCTTCTCCTATCGATATTCGTCCCCACAGTCGCCGATCAGCTTCATCAGGTCGCGCGAGTTGACGAGGACACCTTCAATCGCGGCAACATCGCTGCCGTCGAGGGCAAAGCCGAACACTCGCAGATTGTCGGCG